>DATNKF010000117.1:0-7248 GCA_035603555.1 Allostellaceae bacterium | reverse complement strand
CGGCTGGGCAGAGACCTGCTGTCGCGAATGATCTATGGGGCGCGGATTTCGCTTACCGTGGGGCTTCTTGGCGTCGCCGTGAGCTTTACGCTCGGCATCTTGATCGGCGGGATCGCCGGCTATTACGGCGGTTGGACGGATATTCTTACTCAACGAGTTATAGAGGTCATCCAGTCCTTTCCGCACCTGCCGCTATGGATGGCGCTCTCGGCGATTTTGCCAGTGAGTTGGAGCCCGCTTCTTGTTTATCTCGGCATAACGCTAATCCTGGGAATGATCGAATGGACCCATCTTGCCCGTGCTGTGCGATCCAAACTGCTGGCGTTGCGCGAGGAGGATTTCTGCACCGCTGCGGTGCTGATGGGCGCGCGGCCGGCCCGCGTCATCGGCCGGCACCTTCTGCCGAGTTTCATGAGTCATTTGATCGCATCGGCAACATTGGTGGTTCCGGGCATGATCCTCGGTGAGACCGCGCTGTCCTTCCTCGGGCTCGGGTTGCGGCCGCCGATGACAAGCTGGGGCGTCTTACTCAACGAAGCGCAGAATATCAACATTGTCGCCCTTTATCCGTGGTTGATGTTGCCTGTCATCTGTGTCGTCATCACGGTTCTCGCCTTCAATTTTTTTGGCGATGGCTTGCGCGACGCTGCCGATCCTTATCACTGAGATTCCCGTGGCATACCCTCACCCACCCAGCCTGCCGGCGGGATCCCCCTCTCCCGCGGTGCAGGAGAGGGGCGTTGCGGATTACGAAAGAGGCATTCACAAAATTGCTTGATTCTTGATATAGTATGCCTTATCGCAGCGCCTGAGGGGTTGGTGCAGTGAAGTGCGCTGGCGAGGGTTTCCAAAAGGGCCGGGCCGGCGGCCTCGAGTCTTACAACCTGGAGACGAGCTCCCGCTGCAGACCCGCTGCAGGTGCAGTGAGCCATGATATGACGCACAACTACAAGCGGCAGGCGCCGAGCTCCGGGTGATCGCGGACGATGCCGGCGCTTGAAGGGCTCATCGGCACGCAACACCTTGTGTAGAATGATCGCCCCGGTGGGGTTTTCGGGAGAGCGGTCGGGAAGTGACAATGCGCGCCTTACAGCCGGTTCGTGGTACCCAGGATCTTCTCCCCGAGGCGGCGCGGCGCCACCGTCGGGTGATCGAGACCGCGCGCGCCGGCGCTGAACTGTACGGCTTTGCCGAGATGGCGACGCCGATTTTCGAGTTCACCGAGGTTTTTGCCCGGCCGATCGGCGAGCACACCGACATCGTCGCCAAGGAGATGTACACGTTTACCGACCGCGGCGGTGAGGAGGTGACCTTGCGACCGGAGAACACCGCCGGTGTTGTCCGCGCGGTGATCTCGAACGGCCTCGCCCAGAGCGTGCCGCTCAAATTCTTTTATAGCGGGCCGATGTTCCGTTATGAACGGCCGCAAAAGGGCCGGTTCCGTCAGTTCCATCAGTTCGGTGTCGAGCTGATCGGCGTCGCACAGCCGCAGGCCGACATAGAGGTGATCGCGCTCGGCAATCGCATTCTCGACACCCTCGGCCTGCGTGCGCGCGTCGTTCTCGAGCTCAACACATTGGGCGACCCTGAAAGTCGCGCAGCCTACCGCGAGGCGCTCGTCTCGTATTTTTCGACAAGGGTCTCCGAATTGTCCGAGGACAGCCGGCGGCGGCTCGACCGCAACCCGCTGCGCATCTTCGATTCGAAAGAAGAAACCGACCAGCGCGTCGCCCGGGAAGCCCCCGCGTTTGCCGATTACCTCAATCCGGAGTCGCGCAATTTCTTCGATCGGGTCCGCAGCGGGCTTGACCGGCTCGGAATAGATTATCGGCTGAACCCCCGGCTCGTGCGGGGGCTCGATTACTACACGCATACGGCGTTCGAGTTCGTCACCGCCGACCTCGGCGCGCAAGGCACCGTGATGGGCGGTGGCCGCTATGACGGGCTGGTCGAGGTGATGGGCGGGCCGGCGCTGCCCGGCGTAGGCTGGGCGGCTGGGATCGAGCGGCTCGCAATGCTGATCGACGAACCACCGGGACCGCCGCGCCCCGTCGCCGTGGTGCCGATTGGGGAAGCTGCGGAACCAGCGGCGCTGACCCTCGCGGAGGGGCTCAGGAATAACGACTGTCCCGTGGATCTTAGTTACACCGGGAACGTCGCACGCCGCATGCGCCGGGCTAACCGGGTCAACGCGCGGGTAGCGGTGCTGATCGGCGAGGACGAGATCGCGCGCAATGTGGTCGCGTTGCGAGATCTTGACACCGGTGAGCAGGTCGAGGTGCCGATGGATTTGTCGTTGAGCGAGTTGCGGGCCCGTCTGCAAGCGTTCTACGGCTGAGCGCGTTATGGAAGCGTCGCTTGAAGGGCATCTGGAGCAGCTTGTCCGCCGCCACGCCGAGCTGCGCGAAGCGCTCGGCAGCACCGGAATCACGGGCGCCGACTTTGCGCGATTGTCGAAGGAATACAGCGAGCTGAGCCCGATCGTCGACGGCATCGATGCGTTGCGCCGCGCCCGCGACGAGCTTGCTTCGCTGATCGATATCACCCAATCGGGCGAAGATGCGGAGCTGAAGGCGCTTGCCGAAGACGAGCTGCAGACCCTGCGTGCGCGCCTTCCCGTGCTCGAACAGCAGGTCAAGCTGGGGCTGTTGCCAAAGGATGCCGACGACGAGCGCAACGCTATCCTCGAGGTCCGAGCCGGCACGGGAGGGGAGGAGGCGGCACTGTTCGCCGCCGACCTCTTTCGCATGTATCAGCGCTATGCTGCGTTGCGGAGCTGGCGCTTCGAACTCCTCGACCTGTCCGAGACCGGCCTCGGTGGCTTTAAGGAAGCGACGGCACTGATTAGCGGGGCGGGCGTGTTCGCTCGGCTGAAATTCGAGTCCGGTGTGCACCGCGTCCAGCGCATACCGGAGACCGAGGCGAGCGGGCGCATCCACACTTCAGCTGCCACTGTTGCGGTGCTGCCTGAGGCGGAGGAGGTCGATATCCGTATCGACGAGAAGGATTTGCGCATTGACGTCTTTCGGGCAAGCGGACCCGGCGGCCAATCGGTCAACACGACCGACAGCGCGGTGCGGATCACCCACCTGCCGAGCGGACTGGTCGTGATCCAGCAGGACGAGAAATCACAGCACAAGAACAAGGCGAGAGCGCTCAAGGTGCTGCGCTCGCGCCTCTACGAGATGGAGCGGCAGGCGCGCGACAGCGCACGGGCTGCGCAGCGCAAGAGCCAGGTCGGCAGCGGCGACAGATCAGAGCGCATCCGCACCTACAATTTTCCGCAAGGCCGAGTGACCGATCACCGCATCAATCTGACCCTGTACAAAATCGACAAAGTGATGAGCGGGGAAGCGCTGGATGAGATCATTGATGCGATCCACACCGAGGATCAGGCGGCGCGATTGGCAACAGTCGAGGGGTAGCGCCGGTTGACCGAGACGCTGGGTTCGTTGCTCGCCAAGGCCGCCGCCGCGCTGACGCAGGCTCAGTTCGAGGAGCCCCGCCGCTGGGCCCGGCGCTTGGTCGCCTCCACCCTCGCTCTCGCCCCTGCCGATCTGTTAGCTCACCCGGGGCGCACGGTAGACAGGCAAGCGAGCGATCGGGTTCGGGTGGCGCTGGCTCGGATGGTCGATCGCGAACCGTTGAGCCGGATCCTCGGCCGCCGCGAATTCTGGGGTATGGAATTTGGCCTGTCGGCCGACACGCTCGATCCACGACCCGAGACGGAAGCTGTCGTGACGGCAGTGTTGCGGTCGATCCCCAATCGCGGCGCACCGCTGCGCTTCATCGATCTCGGCACCGGCACGGGCTGCCTCCTGCTGGCACTTCTCGCAGAACTCCCGGCGGCAACAGGGTTTGGCGTCGATGTCGCCGAGGGCGCAGCGACAACCGCGCGCCACAATGCCGTCGCGCTCGGCCTCGCCGACCGTGCCCATTTTTTCATCGGCGATTGGGGCGCCGCAATCTCCGGCGGTTTTGACATCATCATTTCGAACCCGCCATATATCGCCAGCGCGGCACTCGCCGATCTACCGCGCGAGGTCGCTCTTTATGACCCGCGCTGTGCCCTTGACGGCGGCTCGGACGGGCTCGGTTGTTATCGGTCGCTCGCGGCCGACCTCCCCCGGCTGATGGGGCCGAGGAGCCTCTTTGCCTGCGAGGTCGGGATGAGCCAGGGATCCGCCGTTGCGGGAATCTTGCGGGCGAACGGATTGTCGATCGAGAGGTGCGAGCGCGATCTCGCGGGCGTCGTGCGTTGCGTCATAGCCCGGGCGCCCGCGTCTACGGCAGAGAAAATTGTTGGAATGGGCAGCCTTCCCGTCTAGGGTGGCGCCTCAGGGGGCTCTCCAGCATTTACGAGAGCGGGCGAACCGGCCTGCAACGGTTCGAGAAAGTCATGGTGCGCTCCCGCCGGACATCGGTCCGAGAGGTTGTCCACCCGCAACTAGACAGGTGTCATGAGACCAGGACCAAACAAGCGATCGCGCGGCCGCGGCAATGGGAACAATCCGCACTACAACCGCCCGCGGATGCCCCAACGGACTCAGACTTTCGACAGCAACGGCCCAAACGTAAAGATCCGCGGCAACGCGTATCAGGTCTTCGAACGTTATGTTGCGCTTGCGCGCGAAGCAGCGACCAGCGGCGACCGCATAGCGGCCGAAAACTTGTATCAGCACGCGGAGCATTATTTTCGCATCATGAATGCCAACGGGGAAGGCGGTCCGCATGGGGCGCCGCGTCCGACGACACCGGCCGATTACGAGATGGGCAGGTCCGAAGCGGATGGTGGTGAGGAGAACGAAACCCTGGTCCAGCCGGTGCCGCAGGCGATACCCTCCGAGGAGCAGCCGCCGGACGCCGAGCCTGCCTACCCGCGACAGACGCCGCCTTTCGGTTAGCGCCGTCGGTCCCGGACGCGGCGCCTCGCTCAGTCAACGACCCCGCGATCCCTTGGCCGGGCTCGTCCCGGCCATCCACGCCTTCCCGGCCGTCGATAGAGCCACGTTTAAAGACGTGGCTGGCCGGAACAAGTCCGGCCAAGGGGTACCGAAGTTAAACCGGGCAGCCGTTGTCAACGACCAGGGCTTGAAATTGCCCCTTTAGTTTTGTCGTGACAGGCTTGTTTGAGAACAGTACTCACGCCTCAACGCCTGCTCTCTCAGGAGAGGGCCGTCTCCAGCAGATCGAGCGCCGCCATCGAAAAGACCCGCATGTTGTCGAGCCGGTCGCTGTTGCCGGTCTCGACGGTGATCGAGCGCTCGCCATTGGCGCCGATGACGGCGATGCAGGAATGCCCGGCGGCATGGCCATAGCGGCTCCCGGTCGGCCCCGCGGTGCCGGTCTCGCCGACCGACCACGTCGTCGCGAGCTTGCCGCGGATCTTGCGGGCGAACAGCAGAGCGTAAGCCTCGGTCGAGGGCGTGATGCCGGTCAGCTCCTGGTCGGTCACGGCGAGCAGTTCGGTGCGCGACTGCCGCGTGTAGACGACCGCACCGCCGAGGAAATAGGCCGAGGCGCCGGGGATCGCCAACAACGCCGCCGAGATCAGCCCCGCGGTCGAGGATTCGGCGATGCTGATGGTCTCGCCGCGCGCCTTTAGCTTCGCCGCGATCCGTTCCGCCTGGGGCAGCAATTCCTGTATCATCGCTCAGTCTCCTGCTGTGGCGGCCGTGACCTTGCCGGTTCCGCCGCCCGCTTTGCAAGACCTTGTCTCGAGAGGAGCAACGAGAATGGCACGCGACGGCGATTTACCATCATCGGGCCCGATCACCGAGCGGATCCTGGCGATCCGTGACCGCTGGCACACCAAGCGGCATCCGTTCTTTCTCGCCTTCGGCGAGGGCAAGCTGCCGCTCAAAGCCTTGGGCCGCTATCAGGCGCTGCATTATCATTTCGTCTCGAGAGCCTTGGCGAGCTTCGGGCTGCTCTACGCGCGCGGCTATCATTTCGAAGAAGTGCGCAAGATGATCGCCGAGAACATCGCCGAGGAAGAAGGGCTCAAGGCGATCCCCGAGCCTGGTCACGAGCCGCATGATCACAACGAGCTGATCCTGCGCTTCTGCCGCGCTGCGGGCCTTTCGGACCAGGAGGTGTACGATACGAAGATGCCGCCGGCCTGGTGGGCGCGCTCGCTCTATATGTACCATACGACCGCCACCGAGCCGGTCGGCGTCATCCTGGCAATGCAGACGACCCAGGAGGGCCAGATGCCGGGGCTAATCAGCGAGGTTCTGCTGCCCGCTTTCGAAAAGCACTATGGGTTCAAGCGCACCGCTCGAGAAATCGAGTTCTTTGCCGAGCACGACGCCGCCGATGTCGAGCACAGCCGCCGGCAGATCGAGCTATGCGGCCGGCACCTCGACACGCCGCTGCTCGAAGCGCGCGCCTTGCAAGTCGCCGAAGAAATCTGCCAATTGCGCTGGGCCTCGATCTCCGAGCTTTACCGCTCGGAAGTGCTCGGCGAAAAGGAAATCCTGCCGCCCGGCGTCAGGTAACCGGTGTCGCCGAGGGTGCGTGACAGCAACTTTGCCTGGGACGGTGCTGTGGCCTTCATGAGGTGGCGGCGAAGCTCCGCAGCCATGCCTTGCGCATCAGGTGCAGCGCCAGCGGCACCGGCGGCATGCGCAGCCAGTGCGAGCGGATGTAGAGGCACAAGCACGCTACGCCTCGCCAGGGCGAGCTGAACTCGGGTAGGTCCGGGACGAGCGCGCTGCCCACCATCGGATCCATCGCCGCGCGCACAGGTGCGGATGGCTGGCCGGCCCTCGCCGCATCGGCCATGACCGCCTCGGGCACCGGCGTCCCGAGCAACAGCGAAGCGTAGCGCAAGGCGTAGTAGAGGCGGCGTACGAGGCTGAGCCCGATCGCTGCGGGAACGAGTTCCTGCCAATACCCCGGGTTTTGGCCGAAATGCCGACAGAGCTCGTCGAAATCGATGAGGTCGCCGAGCCCGCCCGCTATCTCGCCGTCCTGGAACAGATGCACCGCCACGTGCAGCGCCATGTGGGTCGGGCAGAGCGCCAGCGAACCGTCTCGTAGTGTCACCGCCGAGTGCCAGAAAGCCGAGGGATCCGGACGCAACCGTGATCGCGGCGGCAGGATCGTGTGGTGTACGTCAAGCGTGCTGCCGCGATCGCGGTGGCGCAACGGCGGCAGCTCATGGCTCCATCTGCGGTAATAGCCCGCGTCGTAGGGTTCGAGTTCGACCCACTCCCAGCCATGCGACAGCAAATGTCTCTCAAC
>DATNKF010000116.1:0-3090 GCA_035603555.1 Allostellaceae bacterium | reverse complement strand
CTCGCACGGGCATGACGGGGTCATCCGCGACGGTTACGTCGAGAACGACGAAACCGTCGAGATCCTTCGGCAGCAGGCGGTGATCCAGGCTCGCGCCGGCTGCGACATCATCGCTCCTTCCGACATGATGGATGGGCGGGTGGGTGCGGTCCGCGACGCCCTCGACGAGGCCGGGTTCGCGCATGTTCGCATCATGTCGTATGCGGCGAAATACGCCTCGGCCTTTTACGGCCCGTTCCGCGACGCCATCGGCTCGAAGACCGCACTCGGCAGCGCCGACAAGCGCACCTATCAGATGGACCCTGCGAACGGCGACGAGGCGTTGCGAGAGGTGGCGCTCGATTTGCAGGAGGGTGCCGATATGGTCATGGTCAAACCCGGCATGCCCTATCTGGATGTGGTCCGGCGCGTCAAAGAAGCGTTCCGCGTCCCGACCTACGCCTATCAGGTCAGCGGCGAATACGCGATGTTGCACGCTGCCGCGCAGAACGGCTGGCTCGACGGCGAGCGGGCGGTGATGGAGAGCCTGATCGGCTTCAAGCGTGCGGGCGCGGATGGCGTCTTAACCTATGCCGCGGTTGATGCCGCAAGGCGACTCAAAAAGGGCTGAGGCGAGTGAGCGAACAGGAGGCTCGATTGGGCGACAAAGATTGGGACGGCAAAATCACGCGGCGTCGGCTGCTCCGGTCGGTGGCGGCGACCGGCGCGGTCGGGTTCGGTGCAACGATATTGCCGGCATCGTGGCAGGCGGTCTTTGCTGCGGCCAAGCCCTACAAGATCGGCACGATGCAGCCGCTGTCCGGCTCCGCGGCGATCATCGGCAAGACCGCACTGGTCGGCGTCCAGATGGCGGTCGACCGCATCAACAGGGCAGGCGGCATCAACGGCCGGCCGGTCGAGCTGATTGTCGTAGATTATGAATCCAAACCCGATGTCGGCCGCCGCAAGGCCGAGAAGCTGGTCGACGAGGACGGTATCGACGCCCATGTCGGCGGCGTCCTCTCCAATGTGTGCCTCGCCTGCATGCCGGTGTGGGAGGAGTACAAGATCGTCAACATGGTCGGTGTGTGCCTCGACACGACGATGACCACCACAAAGTGCAGCCGCTACACCTTCCGGCCCTTCGACTATGCCCCGGCCCAAGCGGTGGCCTTCGCCCCGTACCTGGTCAATAAGCTCGGCAAGAAATGGCATATCGCCTATGCCGATTATGCCTGGGGCCAATCGACCCGCGATGCTTATGCCGAGCAGATCAAGAAATTGGGCGGCGAGGTCGTCGGCACTACCGGCATCCCGATCGGCACCGCCGACATGACGCCGTTTTTGTCGAAGATTTCAGGCGATTTCGACGGGCTTTTCGCCATCTTCTTCGGCAAGGACGGGGTGACGATCGGCAACCAAGCCTATGATCTGGGCCTGACCCGGAAATACAAATTCGCCGGCGACGGTGCGGTGGCGGAGTCGACGAACCTGCCTGCACTCGGCAACAAAATCGAAGGGTTCGTCGGCATCAATCGATATGTGCCGCTGCTCGAACCGCCGCTCGACACGCCGTGGAACAAGAAGTTCTTCGACGAAGCCGTGCCCAGGCTCAAGGCCGTCGACCCGACCGCCTCCGTCCCCGATCGCTATGTTCAATCAAATTTCGAGGCGATGAACGCCCTCAAGCTCGGCATCGAGAAGTCCGGCTTCCAGGGCCGCGACGACACGCCCAAACTGATCGCGGCACTCGAAGGGCTCGAAATGAAGGAAGGCGACGATTTTCCGCAGGGCGACAAAACGCTGCGCAAGGAAGATCACCAGGCTTTCATCCGCGAGTTCATCTACGAGATCCACGACGGCAAGTACCGCATTGTCGAAGTGGTGCCGAAGGAAAAAACGGTATTCCCGCCAGCCTGCAAATTTCCGTCGGCCTAAGGAGCGGATATCTACGGCTCAGCTTCCGAACGCACCTAAGTGACCGCAGAACTTTCCGCCGTTGCGCGGGTCCCGGCCGATGCCGCCTTGCCCGTTCCTATCCTGCGCACCGAGGATCTGACCGTCCGCTTCGGCGGGCTGACCGCTCTCAACCAGGTAAATTTCGAGCTCGCGCGCGAGGAGATTCGCGCGGTCATCGGACCGAACGGGGCCGGCAAGAGCACCTTCTTCAACTGCCTGACCGGCGTGCTGCGTCCATCTTCCGGGCGCATCCTGTTCGATGGCGGCGACATCACCGGGCTTTCGCCCGACCGGATCTCGCATCGCGGGATCGCCCGATCGTATCAGATCACCAACATTCTCCCCAACGCCACCACGCTCGAGAATGTCCGCATCGCCGCCCAGTCGCGTCGACACGGATGGAGCCTCTTGGCCCACCACCGCGCCTACCGCGACATCCTTGAGAAGGCCGAGTCGGTCTTGGCAGCGGTCGGTCTTTCGGACAAGGCGTACGAGTTGGCGGCCAATCTCTCGCACGGCGAGCAGCGCAACCTTGAAGTCGGCATCGCCTTGGCGACCGAGCCTCGGCTGCTCTGCCTCGACGAGCCGACGGCCGGCATGAGTGCTGCCGAGACCCATGACACGATGGCGCTGGTGCGCTCGATCGCCAAGAACCTGACGATTTTGATCGTCGAACACGACATGCAGGTGGTCATGGAGCTCGCTCAGCGCATTACCGTGCTCCATTACGGCGAGATCCTCGCCGAAGGGACGCCGAGCCAGATCCAGCAGAACCCGAAAGTGCTCGAGGTCTACCTGAAGACATGAGCCCCGACGCCACTGAGCCGCTCCTCGCGGTCGAAGAGATTCACACCTATTACGGCAAGAGTCACATCTTGGGCGGTGTCTCGCTGGAGGTCGGCAGAGGGGAAGTGGTAGGCCTCCTCGGGCGCAATGGGGTCGGCAAAAGCACAACACTGAAAGCCGTCGCGGGCCTCGTCCATCCGAGTCGCGGCGAGGTGCGGTTCGAGGGCCGCCCGATTACCCGCTCGCCAGCCCACCGGGTGGCGCGGCTAGGGATCGGCTATGTTCCCGAGGACCGGCGGATCTTCCCACTCTTGACGGTCACCGAAAACCTGCGCACCGGGCTCGATCGCAGCGGTGTGACGGCGG
>DATNKF010000115.1:0-2166 GCA_035603555.1 Allostellaceae bacterium | reverse complement strand
GAGGCGACGCGGAACCTGGACTGGGCTGAAGTGCGTCTGGCATGGAACTCCCCGCTGGTAACTCGATCCTTCGTCGACCGGGTGCTTGCCGGTCAATTTGGCGCAACTTTCCTCCCGTTCAAGCCAACCTGAGTCCTCTCGACCGGCGTTGGTCGCTCGGAGCCGTCGTCCTGCTCGCGAATTGGCCCTACACGATCTTCGCGATCATGCCGATCAACCGTCGTCTCACGGACACGCCGCCAGAGGCCGCCACGGCTGAAACGACGCCGCATGCTCGAGCGGTGGGGCGCGCTCCATGCCGGACGAAGCGCTCATGGCCTCGTGGCATCCCTGATCTTTCTGTGGGCCGCTGACCCTCTGCTCGGCTGGAGGTGACTGGCCTGAGCATACTCAGTCGCGCTCATCGCGCTTGCACAAGCGAGGGGCGAAGGAACAAGGGTGCGCGGCACACTCCCGGCACACCTCTAATCGTTGGTCTCTCTACCTTATTGATTTATTTGGCGTCCCCTACCGGATTCGAACCGGTGTTGCCGCCGTGAGAGGGCGGTGTCCTAGGCCTCTAGACGAAGGGGACGAGGCCTCGCGGGTTAATATCGCCCGCCGCGCCGGCGATCAAGCCCCGCGGCGGCCGGGCGGGGTTATTCGCGAAAATTCAGATACTGCAACGGCTGCTCGATCTTCAAGCCGCGGACCACGGCGATCGCCGCCTGAAGATCGTCGCGCTTCTTGCCGGTTACCCGCAGCTCGTCGCCCTGGATCGACACCTGCACCTTGAGCTTGCTGTCCTTGATCTCGCGGATCAGCTGCCGGGCGAGATTGGCGTCGACACCCTGACGCAGCACGATCGTCTGACGCACCCGGTTGCCCGAGGCCTTCTCGGGCGGCTTGAAATCGAACGCTGCAGGGTCGACCTTGCGCCGCGTCAGATGCACTTTCAAGAGCTCGTGCATCTGCTTGAGCTTCAGCTCGTCATCGGCGAAGAGGGTGACCAGCCCTTCCTGCCGCTCGACCGTGCATTTGCTGCCCTTGAAGTCGAAGCGCGTGCCGATCTCGCGCGTGATCCCGGCGAGCGCGTTGTCGACCTCGGCGAGGTCGAGGCGCGAGACGATGTCGAAGCTCGGCACGGCAGCCTCCTGCGCGAACGATTCGTGACTGTCCGATATAGCGTGTCGCAGCGCGCAAACCCAGGTCCTACCTCTCCTCGCGGAAGGCGCGCGCCGTCGCCGCGAGGCCGATTTCGGGCGAAACCGGCGGCGCCCACCCGAGCAGATGACGTGTAGCGCTGTCGTCGACCTGCAGCGACAGCGTCAGGCGGGCGAAGAACGCGCCGAGGGCCGGGAGGCGGCGACAGCCGACGAGGACGGCCTGCGGCATCGCAAAGAGCCGTGCCGGGCGGCCGAGCCCGGCTGCCAATTGTCGGATCAGTTCCTCCGTTGACAGATCGGCCGCATCGCGGGCCAGCAGCACATGGCCGGCGGCAGCGGGATGGACGGCGGCATGCACCGCCGCATCGACGAGGTTCTCGAGAAAGATCAGGCTGCGGCGGTTGGCAATACCGGCGAACGGCAGCGGCAGCCCACTCGCGGCGAGCCTGATCAGCGCCCGAAAGTTGGCCTTGACCGCCGGCCCGTAGACGAGCGGCGGGCGCAGGATGACGAGTTCGCGCCCGGTTTCCTGCGCCGCCGTCGCCAGCGCGTGCTCGATCGCCAGCTTGGCCCGCCCGTAAGCCTCGCGCGGTAGGGGCGCATCGGTCGGACGAAACGGCGCGCCGGGTCGGGTCTCCTCGCCCATCGCCCGGACCGAGCTCATATGGACGAGGCGGCGCACGCCGCTCGCCGCCGCGGCACGGGCGAGCATCGCCGCCGCTTCCGCTTCGTCCTCCGCCGTGCCCGGCCGCGCTGGACGATGCGCCCGGTTGGCGAGATGCATGACGATGTCGGCGCCGGCGAGATGTTCGGGCCAGCGCGTCCGCGCGGTGATCTCGCCGATCGGGCGGATCTCGACGCCGGGGATAGGTTGCGGCGGGGCGCGCGTCAGGCCGAGGACCCGATGGCCGCGCTCAACGAGCCCGGCGCACAGCGCCCGGCCGATGAAGCCGGCGGCACCCGTCACCACAACCCGCGCCACCTCCGGCTCCTCCAGATTTGCGCGAGCGATCTTACGGCA
>DATNKF010000114.1:0-8014 GCA_035603555.1 Allostellaceae bacterium | reverse complement strand
TGCGCGAGATGATCGGCGAGACCGTCGATTTTGACCGGATCAACTCGGGCATAGTCCGCCTGGTGCTCGGAGCAGTGAATCTGACGACAGGAGCCGAGACGTTCTTCGACAATGACCGGCATGTGCTGGGACTGGACCATGTGCTCGCCGGGACGCCACTTCCAGGATTGCCACCCGTTACGATCGGTCGCCAAATGTTTGGCGGCAGCGCGGTCTCGGTTTCCGCTCTGGATGAGGCTCGCCCCGCGGACACGCTGTGCTTTGCCATCGATGGTTATGATCCGGTACCCGGAGGTCATGGCGGCTTCAGCCGCTCGGCGCGAGACATCGCTGCCATGCGGCGCACGCATGATCTCCGCCGCATGATTGCTCTGCTCGGCGAGCGCCTACCGCCGACATCGCGCGGTGATGTCGAGGTTCGCCGATGCCTTTCCGAAGGCAGCAATGCAACGATGACGATCCTGCACCTTATTCACGAGGGCAATGCGGCGGACCTCGCCGCGAAGATGCAGGATTTCTCGCCGGGTGCTGTGGCACGCCGCTGGAAGGCCGGAGGAAGCGACGTGGCCACGAGCCTGGCGCATCCGCGCTGGTTAGCGCCGCCGTCCCGGCTATCGGGGCTTGTGGTTCACGAAGTTCGCGGCGGAGTGGCTGCTCCGCCACGCTGACCCCGGCCGATTGTCGGCCGCCGAAAAATCCCCAAATTACCCATCCGCCGTCTGTTATAAAGCAGTGCTGGTGTTCCGGCCGGGCGATGCACGTATGAGGATTTATGCTGTACGAGACCTATCAGGCACACAACGACGTACTCGGTCCGATTCGGCTGATGGCCGAGGCTTTCCGGGGTTTTCTCAACCACCCGTGGCCGCTGGTGGGGAATGCGCCATGTATTCGCAGCGCTGCGGCCGCGATGGAGCTGCTCTCCAACGCCGGTATGTCGCATAACCGACCCGATTTCGGCATCCGGTCCGTAACGATCGCAGGTGCAGAGGTGGCAGTCACCGAGGAGGTCGTCGCCTCCGATCCGTTTTGCAACCTGCTCCATTTCCATAAGGATCGGCCGCGCGACGAGCCGATCATCCTGGTCGTTGCCCCGCTCTCGGGCCACTTCCCGACCTTGCTGCGCGGCACCGTCCAAACCCTGTTGCCGGACCACGATGTTTTCATCACCGATTGGGCCAACGCGCGGAATGTCCCGCTCCTTTTCGGGCGATTCGGTCTCGACGATTTCGTCGATCTGCTAATCCGCTTCATCCGCCTACTCGGGCCGCAGGTGCATGTCATGGCGGTATGCCAGCCCTCGGTGCCGGTGCTCGCCGCCGTGTCGCTGCTCGCGGCGGCCGGTGAGGACTGCCAGCCGGCTTCGATGATATTGATGGGGGGGCCGATCGACCCCGCGGCAAATCCGACCGAAGTCAACCGTTTCGCCGAGGCGCACTCGCTCGACTGGTTCGAGCGCACCGTCATCACCACGGTGCCGGGACGCTATCCCGGAGCTTTCCGGCGGGTATATCCGGGCTTTTTGCAGCTTGCCGGTTTTCTCACCATGAATCTCGAGCGCCATGTCTCGGCCCACTGGGGGATGTTCGAGAACTTGGTCCGCGGCCACGGCGATAGCGCCGCCGCCACTCGGGCCTTCTACAAGGAATACAGCTCGGTCATGGATCTGCCGGCGGATTTCTACCTGCACACCATCAAGCGGGTGTTTCATGACCATGACTTGTCATGCGGCCGCTTCCGGGTGCGGGGGGAGTTGGTCGAACCGGCGGCGATCGAGCGCACCGCGCTGATGACGGTCGAGGGCGAGCGCGACGACGTCTGCGGGCCGGGCCAGACCGTAGCCGCACACCGGCTATGCAGCAGTATCCTTCCGGCAAAGCGGATCCATCACCTTCAGCTTCAAGTTGGGCATTACGGGGTGTTCCATGGCCGCCGATGGCAGACCGAGACCTATCCCATGGTCCGGGCATTCATTCAGGCGCAAAGCTAGAGGCGGGTTTCTCACCCGGTCGGCGCTACCCTGAGATCTTTGCGATTGTGTAATCTTACAATTACCCAATTCACACTTCATGATTTGTCGGGAGGCAGACGGCGCAGCCGGAGCCATCGGCGACGCCACAACTTAAACGAGAAAACACGCTGCAGATTTGCTGCAGATGGCGGCTGCGGTAATCTTCGGCTCAATTGAAAATTGCGGAAATGGGACTGCGTTTTTTCCGCCGGCAAAAAACACGCACCACCTGGAGCCCAAACTCGGCCATTATGGGGGCAGTGGAGGAGGGGAGGAACAAGATGCCTCTGCGTGGCAAGGTCGTTATCACCTGCGCCGTCACGGGGTCGATCCATACCCCGACGATGAGCCCATACCTACCGCTGACGCCGGACGAGATTGCGCGCGATGCGATCGCCGCCGCCGACGCCGGAGCGGCGATCCTGCATCTTCATGCGCGCGATCGGAAGGACGGGCGGCCCACCCCCGATCCGGAGGTCTTTATGCAATTCCTGCCGAGGATCAAGCAGTCCACCGGCGCCGTCATCAACATCACCACCGGCGGCGGGCACGGCATGACCCTCGAAGAACGCCTCGCCGCCCCGTTGCGTGCGCAGCCGGAGATGTGCTCGCTCAATATGGGTTCGATGAATTTCGGGCTCTTTCCGCTGCTGGAAAAATACAAAGAGTTCAAATATCCCTGGGAATCGCGGCATCTCGAGATGACGCGAGATTTCATTTTCCGCAATACTTTCACCGACATCGAACGGATCTTGAAAGAGCTGGGAGAGGGCTGCGGCACCCGGTTCGAGTTCGAATGTTATGATGTCGGCCATTTGTATAATCTCGCGCATTTCCTCGACCGCGGTCTGGTCAAGCCGCCGCTCTTCGTGCAGACGATCTTTGGCATTCTCGGCGGTATCGGTGCCGATCCGGAAAACCTCGTCCACATGAAGCGGATTGCCGACAAGCTGTTCGGCAATTCCTATGCCTGGTCGATCCTCGCCGCCGGCCGCCATCAGCTGCCGCTCGTGTCGATGGGCGCGATCATGGGCGGTAATGTCAGGGTCGGGCTTGAGGATTCACTGTGGATCGGGCGAGGCAAGCTGGCCCAAAGCAACGCCGATCAGGTCCGCGCCATTCGTGCAATCGTCGAGAACCTGTCGCTTGAGATTGCCTCGCCCGACGAAGCGCGAGCGATGCTCGCGCTCAAGGGCGGCGATGCGGTGGGCTTCTAAATGATCGACAAGCGGGTACGAAGTCTCGTCGAGGCAGTGGCCGGGATACCCGATGGCGCCACCATCCTGTGTGCCGGGTTCGGCGGCGCCGGCTTGCCCGACGCCTTGTGTGAGGCGGTCATCAAGCAGGGCGCGCGCGATCTGACGGTGGTCGCCAATAATGCCGGGACCGGGCGGACCGGGCTTGCGGCACTGCTCGCGGCTGGCCGCGTCAGGCGGATCATCTGCTCGTTCCCACGCAGTTCCGGCTCCGTCGTGTTCGAGGAGCTCTATGCAGCGGGCCGGATCGAGCTGGAGCTCGTGCCACAGGGCATCATCAGCGAACGGATGCGGTGTGCGGCCGCCGGTCTCGGCGGCTTTTACTCACCGGTTTCGGTCGGGACTCGGCTCGCCGAAGGCAAAGAGCACCGAGAAATCGACGGCCGTATGCATGTGCTGGAGAAGCCGCTGAAGGGCGATGTGGCACTGCTCTCTGCCGAGCGCGGGGACCGCTGGGGCAATCTCACCTACCGGAAATCGGCGCGCAACTTCAACCCGACCATGGCAATGGCGGCCGATCTTTCGGTCGTGCAGGTGCGTCGCATCGTTGAACTCGGTGAACTCGACCCAGAGATGATCGTCACTCCCGGCATCTTCATTGACCGGATCGTCGAAGTTCCGCGCTGAACTCGACCCCCTCTCGCGCCGCCGAGGTGGAAATATTTGGAGGACCCCGATGCCGCTCAACCGTCGTCAAATCGCGTGGCGGGCCGCGCAGGATCTCAAGGACGGCGCCTATGTCAACCTCGGGATCGGTCTGCCGACCCTGGTTGCCGACTTTATCCCGACCGACCGGGAGATCGTCTTGCACAGCGAGAACGGCGTCCTGGGGGTCGGTCCGGCGCCCTCCGACAACGAGGTCGATTGGGATTTGATCAATGCCGGCAAGCAGCCGATCACGCTGGTGACCGGCGGCAGCTATGTCCATCACACGGATTCGTTTCTGATGATCCGCGGCGGCCATCTGGATCTGGCATTGCTCGGCGCCTTCGAGGTATCCGAGAAGGGCGATCTCGCCAATTGGACGACAGACGATCCGGGGTTTCCGCCGGGTGTCGGTGGTGCCATGGATCTCGCCGTCGGCGCCAAGGAAATCCGCGTGCTGGTCGAACACACGACCAAGGGGGGCGCGCCGCGCATCCGCAGGCGTTGCCAATACCCGCTGACCGCTGCGGCCGTAGTGCGGCGGATCTACACCGACCTTGCCGTCATCGATGTCACCGCCGACGGGCTTGTCGTCCGCGAGCTGGTCGAGGATATCGAGCTTCCGGCGTTGCAGGCCAGGACCGAGGCGGCATTACACCCGGCTCCCGACCTGAAGATGCTCCGCACGCCGGTCTTGTAGCACGCTCGGATCTAGCTCGGCTCGTCCCGCGTGTCTTGGTAGCGTCCGACCTCGACGATCTCCGCGATCGTGCCGTCGAAATCGGCGGCGTGTTAGCGTTGATTTAACCGGACTAACGTTCAATGCAAAAATCTTACCGCTAATCGAAGCCGATACCTCATGTGGAACCTTACAACTTACGATGTCAATCGGATCAAAGGACAGCTTCAGGCCCGCCGAGCGAGAATCGATGCAAAATATGCAGAAGAAACCAAGGCGCTTGATGCAGATTTTGCCGATGTAGAAACACTCGAACGCGTGGCTGCTTCTCTCGCCCTCAAATACAAATCCGGCGATTCCCCGGATCTCTCGCAAGAGAGCCCGGAAAATGCCGCCGATGACAGCCCGCGTGTCGAAAACGCTACGCCATCCGAACCGCAACTCGCAGCGACATCCGGCGACGGGTCGAGTCCCGACGCAAAACTAGGCTCACGGTGGCGGTTGGCTATGCGTGACCGGCCGGTGGCTGCCGAGGCCGAGTAATCGACCGGGATGGTAACGATTGTGCAGCCTGCTGCCGGCGCGGGATGAACATCTCCCCTGAGTGCCACGCCGGTGCGTCCTAACCCCGAAGTCAGTGAGGAATAAGTGAACGACGGAGCGTCAGACGCTGCGCACATCCCGAAAGACGTTGATGTGCTCGAGGCGAAAGAGGTGTGGAGCGAGTATCGTCTCTCGGACGGAACGATATTGCGCCTGAAACCGATCATGATCGCCGTTTCTCGGCTCGAAGGAGAGCACACGCTCGATGGCGACCCAGTTTACAACATGAAATCTACTTTGGTGACCGATCTGAGGGTGCCGCAAGAACTGAAGAAATCGGCGTAGTCTCCGGCGATGGCCATACACGGCAAATCCAATGCATGGACATCACGGGTATCTTGCTCCTCGGGGCCAATTCACCGGGGTCGAACCGACGAGGTGTTGGCACGAAGCGCAATGATACCGGTGCCGATATTCATGTTGGGGTTCAGCAGTTCCGGCGCCGCGTTGTCCGGTGTTACGAGCGGTGCGCGGCCCTCACCGCCGATGCCGGCCCGTCGGCCGCCTCCGGAGAAGACGCCCCCGAGCCAGCAGCCTCACGACCCACCCGACCCGTCGGCGGAGCCGGCCGCCGCCGCCAAAGCGGCGCAGGACAGCGATAGCCCCGCCGCACCCGGGCAGGGCGACGGCATCGACCTGATCATCGACAAGCTGCCGCGCCATGGGCTCGTCAAGCCGATCCCGGTGACGATAGCCCCGCTGGGGGACCGGGTGTTCGTCGCGTCCACCCCCGATCTTGACATCACCGTTACGGGCAATTCGCTGAGCGATGCGCTGCTGCTGCTGAAGCAGCAGCTCGAGACGACTTACGAGAGCCTTCGCAAACAGGCATCGACGAAGGACCAGGAGCGACAGCTAAACCGGATGCGCGCTTACATCCAAGATAACCGGGGGGCAAAGCCGGGCTGGTAGGCTCCCGCGGTCGAACCGGGCAACTAACCGTCCGCTCGGACGAAGCGGTTGGCGCCGTCCGCGCCGAGCATACGGGCAAGCGCTCCCTGGCCCATCAAATAGTGCAGATGAGCGAGCGCCTCGCCCAGCGCGAACGCCGTCTGATGCCGGTCGAGGGGCCGCCGAAACAAGACCGGCAGCAGCTCTACCGCGGTGCGGGGTTCCTCGCAGGCAGCGATGACCTCCTCGCAGCGAGCCTTATGATGGGCGGCAAGCTCGTCAACCCGCTCCTGCAGGCCGAAGAATGGCAGGTTATGCGACGGCAGGACAAGCGTTTCGGGCGGGATCACTGCGCGCAGCTTCTTGAGAGAGCACAGAAAGCGCGAGAGAGGATCGCCGTCCGGTTCGTGAGCATGGACACTAACATTCGGCGAGATCCGGGGCAGCACCTGGTCCCCCGAGATCAGCACACCTGTCTCGCCGCAATAAAGGCAGGCCAGCTCCGGTGAATGACCCTCGCCGATGATCACCCGCCATTGCCGTCCGCCGATCTCGACCAGCTGCCCGTCGCTGAGCCGCTGAAAGCTCGAAGGGACCGATGGGACGCCACGGCGATAACCCCTGCTATGCTCTGCGAAGAGCTCGCTTGCCGCCGCGTCGAGCCCGGCGCGACGGGCGAAATCGCGACGCAGCGCGGCGGAATCGTCCGCGTTCCCGGTAAGCAAGCGTGCGTACAACCACTCCTTCTCGCTGGCCCATAACGGCACCTGCCAGCGCTCGGTGAGCCAGGCGGCCAGCCCGATGTGGTCTGGATGGTGGTGGGTCACGATGACCCGGACGATCGGCAAGCCGCCGAGCCGCCCGGCGAAGATCCGTTCCCACCGGGCCGTCGTATCGGCCGTCGCATACCCGGTATCGACGATTGTCCAGCCCGGACCGTCCTCGAGCAGCCAAAGGTTGATGTGGTCGAGCGCGAAGGGAAGACCCATGCGCAGCCACTCGACCCCCGGTGCAACCGGCAGCGTCTTCCCCGCGGCTGGCGGTGCCACAACCGGAAATCGCAACGGCGGCGTCAAGCTTCCGTCCATAATGTGTTCTTCTCTCCGGCTCGCGAATTGACCGGCAACCTAGGACGGTGCATTAGTCCCAGCAACCGC
The DNA here is from genome assembly GCA_035603555.1 of Allostellaceae bacterium. Lineage (GTDB taxonomy): Bacteria > Pseudomonadota > Alphaproteobacteria > ATCC43930 > CGMCC-115725 > AP-15. The sequence continues at coordinate 772 of DATNKF010000114.1, read as the reverse complement.
CAAACCTGCCGATGAGGGTTGCGTCGGCGGGAGATGGACAGGATAGCCGAGGAGAGCGATGCGCGACTTCAATGTTCCGGGACGATCGGCGGCGATGGCAGCGAACGGGATGGCGGCGACCTCGCACCCGAGGGCCACCCTCACCGCGCTCGACGTGCTTCGCGCTGGCGGCAACGCCGCCGATGCCGCGATCGCAGCCGTCGCGATGCAGTGTGTTGTCGAGCCGCAGAGCACCGGCATCGGGGGCGACTGCTTTGTCCTCTATTCGCGCCAAGGTGCATTGCCGGTCGCCCTCAACGGATCCGGACGGGCTCCCGCGAGAGCCACTGTCGACTGGTATGTCGAACGTGGGATCAGCGAGATTGCCGTGCAGACGCCGCATGCAGTGACCGTGCCCGGAGCGGTTGATGCCTGGTGCACCTTCAACCGCGAGCATGGCACAATTCCGCTCTCCGAACTGCTCGAGCCGGCGGCACGGGCCGCTGAGGAGGGTTACGTCGTGACGCCGCGCATCGCGGCCGACTGGCACCGCAGTCGAGAGAAACTGCGTGACCCGATCACGGCCGCCCTCTTCCTGCCCGGCGGTAAGCCGCCTGCCGCCGGTGACAAGATGACGAACCCGCCGCTTGCCGCCACCTTGCGCCGCATCGGCCGGGAGGGCCGCGAGGCGTTCTACGCCGGACCGGTGATGCACGACATCGTCAGCCGGCTCAAATCGCTGGGCGGGCTGCACGAGGAAGCGGATTTTGCCGACCAGCGATCGAACTGGGTC
>DATNKF010000113.1:0-9493 GCA_035603555.1 Allostellaceae bacterium | reverse complement strand
GCCAGCGCCCGCAGCTCTTCGACGAAGGCGTCATCGGGCAATGTCGCCCAGTCGGCGAGCCGCTCGTTGAGGCGGTTCGCCATCTCCGCGGCCGCCGCACGAGTAAAGGTCAGGCACAAGATGCGCGCCGGATCGCTGCCCTCCAACATCAGCCCGAGCAGCCGATCGGTGAGCACCTTGGTCTTGCCGGTGCCTGCCGAGGCCGAAACCCAGGCCGAGGCCCCCGGAGCGGCCGCCTGCCGTTGGGCAGCATGCGCGTCCACCGTTATTTCACCACGGAGACGCCGAGGCCGCAAAGCAGAGATAAGAGCTGGTTAATCATTTAATCTCCTGTTCTCTCTGGCTCCGTGGTGAATTCTTTCACCATTCCTCGTCCTCGCTCGCGGCGACGCGCTCGAGGTGCCGGTAGTCGGAGAAGCGGGGCGCCCATTGCGCCGCCGGTTGGGCGAGATAAGGTGTCGCGGGATCATCGAAACGTTCGATCAGGGCCCTGACGCGAGCGAGCACCGAGGCGATCAGCTGATCGGGATCGTTGTCGCCGATCGGCCAGCGCCGCCCCGCCAGAACCCCACCGGTCAGCCGCCAATACTCGAGCTTCGTCGCGACGCCCGCCACTCTGGCAAAGCTGCCGTCGCGCAGGATCGCCGCTTCGAGCGGCAGCTGCGGGGCGAAACCCAATTCGATCTCCTTTTTCGAGGGGAGCGAGCCGGTCTTGTAGTCGACCAGCAGAAATCCGCCCGCAGCGAGGCGGTCGATGCGGTCCGCGTTGGCGGTGAGGGTGAACGGCCCGCCGGGTGCAGCTAGGGTCAGGCTGCCGCGGCGCTCGCTCAGGCTCTCGATGACGCCGGACCGGTGCGCCCGCTCCTCGGCTACGAGCCAATGTACGATCCGCTCGAAGCGCGGCCACCAAAAAGCCCAAGCGCCGGGGCGCGACAGCATCGCCCCGAAATGCTCGCGGCCGATCTCCAGCAGCTTCGCCTCAGCGTCCTCCGGCAATGCCCTCGGGTAGCGACGGACAAATTCGTCGAGTGCCCCGTGAATGGCGATACCGAGATCGGCGCGGCCGGGGTCGGCGTCGAGTTCGTCCAGCGGCTTGAGATCGAGGATGTGGCGCGCGTAGATCGCATAGGGGTCGCGCAACCAGGTCTCGATTTGGGTCACCGAGAGCTGACGCGGGCGCGCAGCGAGCGGCGGCCGCGGCGTTGCGGGCGGCAGCGGATGGTATCGTTCGGCCTCGTCGACCTGGTCGGCCGCGAACTGCACCGTCTCATCCGGTCGGAGTGCCCGGTCGAGGCCGGCGGCGTGCAATACTGCATCGAGCCGCAGGAGCCAGCGCGACGGCACGGTCGGGACGCCTTCCTGCCGGGCGGCGCGGGTCAGCGCCACCTCGGGTGCCCCGAAGGCCTGGGCGAAATCGTGCGCGGCGATGCCGACCGAACGTTCGGGCACGGCAACCCGGAACTGCCGCCGCATCTGGCGCGACATCCAGGGATCGAGTTCCGCCGGACCCGGCCAGCTGCCCTCGTTGAGCCCGCCGAGGATTAGCAGGTCAGCGTGCTGTAGGCGCGCTTCGACGAGCCCCCAGATCGCCAGCCGGGGATGGCGGCCAAAGGCCGGGCGGACGACGACGCCGGCGGCGAGCGCTGCGAATAGCGCCGCGTAATGCCGACCGGCGAGCGGCGGGAAGTCGCGGGCGGCGTCGATCAGCTCGTGGCAGAAGCGTGCCGCACTCTCGCCCGCCTCCCCGGCCCAGAGGCGCGTGCTGCCGGGCTCGGCGGCACTCGCTGCGAGGCGCTCCGCCGCCTCGATATGAGCGATCACGAGACGGGCGAGCGGCACGGCGCCCGCCGCGAGCAGGTCGGGCAGCCTGCCGAGGCAGGCGTCCAGGCGATCGACAAAGCGACCCAATCCGGCATCCGCATTGCCGAGCGCCGCTTTGAGGCCGGCAAAGCCCGGAGCGGGGCGGGGTCCGAGGATCGCCTCCTCGAGCCGGCGCGCCAGCCGGCGGAAGGCTCCAGGGTCGAGCCCGCCGGCGGCGAGCGGATGCTTCAGGGCGGCGAGCAGCGGCACCGGGGCAAGGCCGCTCTCGGCGAGCTCGAGCACGAGGCGCAGGAAGGCGCCGGGGGGCGTGCGGTTCAAGGGCATGCCGGCCGAGTCGTCGATCTCGATCCCCCAGCGCCGCAATTCGGCGGCAACCCGGCGCGCGAGCTCGCGGTCGGGGGTGACGAGTGCGGCCGTGGCACCCGGCGTCTCGAGCTTGCGGCGCAACAGCAGCGCGATCGTCACGGCCTCCTGCTGCGCGCTCGCGCAATCGAAGCGGCTGACCCCGTCGAAGCTATCGGTGGCTTGCGGCGGCAAGCGGCGCCACGCGTCGGTGGTCGCCGCCGGCCGCAACGCCTCGGCGACGAGCCGCACTCGCCGAGCGGGCGCGCCCTCACCCGCCTCACTTCGCTCGGCCCCCTCTTCTGCAGTCCGGGAGAGGGGAGCAAACAAGGGGAGATCAGCGAAATCATCAAGCCCCACTCCCGCATTGCGGGAGAGGGGGGACCCAGCCTGACAGGCTGGGTGGGTGAGGGAAGGAGGCCAATCCGGGACCTCCGCCGGAGCAACCCCGAGCGTCTTCAGAAGCAGCGCCATCAGGTATTGCGGATGCGTCTCATCGCGCTCGATCGCCTGCCACTCGGCCCCGTCGCGCCCGCGATCAAGTCCGGGCAAAATCACCGCACCACGGTCGAGCGTGGCGATGGTCGAGACCAGCTCGGTCATCGCCGGAATGCCACCGGTGAGCCCCGCGGCGATGACCGGGTCAGCCGGAGGGAGGCGGCACCAGGTTGCAGCCTGACGTTCGAGAAGGCGGTTGCGCCGCACCGACGGGTCGAGTGCATCCTCGGCGGCGAGGATCTGCGGCCACCGGTTCGGCAGGATCCCGAGAAACTTGTGGACGATTTGCCAATGCGCGGCGAGGTCCTTCGGAACGAGATCGGCAAGCCGCCCAAAGTTCGCTCCTTCGGTCGCCACGGTGTCGAGAAACCGCGCGAGGCTCGCGGCGAGCGCCGCCGCCTGCCCCGGCAATAGCGGGGGCTGTCCGCGGACCTGGCCCCACCGCATTACCAATTGCGTCAGCAGCAGACGCCGGCGCAGCTCGGGAATGGCCGGCGGCACCGCCAATGTCTCGCCGTCCGTCTCCCCTTCGGCGAAGCTCAGCTCGTCCGAATCGAGATCCCCGACCGCCCGCATACGCGGCAGCAGCAGGGGCGCCCCCGCCTCCCGCCGCTGCGATGTCGCGCGCAGAAAGGCCTCACGCAAGGCGCGCACGGCGCGCCGCGTCGGCAGCAGCACGGTGACGCGCGGCAGACGCAGCGGATCGCCGCCGGTCATCTCCAGAAGCCCGCCAGCGAGCGTCGCCAGAAACGGGCGCTCGGGCGCAATCGTGTAGACTTTGGGTCGCACCCTCTCCGTCACCCGAGCGCCCGTGTCACTCGCCGCTCTCCGCTCTCACTTTAGTGCGCCTGTCCTCAAGAGGTTTATCCTGCCCGCCGGCAGTGGCGCGTCAACGCTCGCCCGTGCGGGTTCCGATCTGCCCCCCTTGCCGGCGAGCCATCGGACACCTAAGCAGCATAGCCGAACTAGCGTTCGATGCGGTGCGAGGAGAGGCGCTCGCGGGTTGCGGCGAGGCCCTCGGGGGTGCCGACATGAAACCACTCGCCGTCGTGCACAATCGCGCGCACGCGGCCTGCTGCTTGGGCGCGGTCGAAGAGCCGAACCAGTGAAAAGACCGGACCGGGCAGCTCCTCGAACAGCCGCCGGTGGAGGAGCTGAATGCCCGCGAACAGGTAGGGGGCGACCTCGCGCTCACGGCGGCGGCGCGGTCTTCTCAGGGCGTCGAGGAAATAGTCGCCGATGCCCTCGTAGCCTACAGCCGTCACCGTGCGCTGCAGCAAGAGGACCGCGTCCATGCCGGCGGGATCGAAGGCGCCCGCGAGGCGAAGCAGAGCGGATTCCTTGCTGTCGAGCCAGAATACGTCGCCGTTCACGACGAAAAACGCCTCACCGAGCAATGGCAGGGCACGGGCGACGCCACCGCCGGTGTCGAGCAGCTCCGCTTCCTCGGAAAGCTCGATCTGCGGATGGGCACGGCGGGCAAGGTGCTCTGCCACCATTGCCGCCTTGTAATGAATGTTGACGACGACGCGCTCCACCCCGGCGAGTGCCAGGCGGTCAATCGCGTGGTCGATCAGGGCGCGACCGTTGATCTCGACGAGCGGCTTGGGGATGGTCTCGGTAACCGGACGCAGACGAGTGCCGAGTCCCGCCGCCAGCACCATCGCCGAGCGTGGCGCTGAGGTCACGCCTCGCTCCGCCGATCGGGCCGGAATCGGATATCGGGCGGCAGGTGGCGATCGAGCCAGCACCCGATCCGGGCGAGGGCCGGATGCCGCAGATCCTCTTCGAGCAGCCGCCACACCCGCGGGATATGGGCGAGATATTGCGGCTTGCCGTCGCGCTGCCACAGCCGCGTGAAGAGGCCCAGGATCTTGCAATTGCGCTGGGCCGCGAGAATGGCGGCCGAGCGCAGAAACTCCGACCGGTCGAGTGCCGGGAACGCGGCGAGATAGCGCTCGATCATCGCCCGGCGGAGGCAAACGGAGACATCGCGCCTCGCGTCTTCCAGGAGCGAGACGAGGTCGTAGCTCGGCTGGCCGGTCACCGCGTCCTGGAAATCGAGCAGCCCACATCCCCGAACCCCGGGACGATCCGGCAGCAGCATCAAATTGTCCACATGGTAGTCGCGCAGCACCAGGGTCGGCGGGGACACCATCGCCAACGGCAAAGCCGCACGCCAAAGTTCCAGGTACTCGTCGCGCGGCTCAGCCGCGAGCGGCCTATACCAGTCCACAAGCAACGCCGCCTCGGCGAGCAGTCGCTCGATGTCATAAGAGGGCATTTCCGGGATGCCTCCCAGCGCGGCGGCCCGCTGCAGCGCGATCAGCGTGTCGACCGCGAGCGCATAGAGACCGGGCTCGCCGGCGCCGCGCTCGAGCAGCCGGGTGTAGGTATCGTCGCCGAAATCCTCAAGAAGCAGAAACCCCTCCCCGCGGTCCTCGGCGAGCACCTCGGGGGCGCTGAGGCCGAGGTTGCGCAACAGTGCGGCGACGGCGACGTAGGGGCCGACATCCTCCTGCGGCGGCGGAGCGTCCATCAGCACGGCGCTGCGCCCGTTGCTGCCGACACGGTAATAGCGGCGGAAGGACGCATCGCCAGCTAGAGGTACTAGTGCCCGACCGCCCCAGCCAGAGGCGTCGAGGAAGGCGGTCATCGCCTGCTGCCGCGCCTCATGCATCGGCAACGATCCCCGCCAGCCGCTCCTGCCAATCGCCGCCCGCGGCGACCACAGCGCGGCGCGCCTCGGGCCGGTTTGCGAAGAAGAAGGTGATCTCGAGCCGGTATCGCGGCAGCAAAGGGCCCAGCTGCTCGGGCCATTCGATCAGCGATATCCCCTCGCTGAAGGCATCCTCGATGCCGAGCTCCCACGCCTCGTCCGGCGATTTGAGGCGGTAGAGGTCGAAATGCCAGATCGCCGCGGGCCCGAGCTCGTAGACCTGTACCAGGGTGAAGGTCGGGCTCGGCACCTCCTCCGTGCCTCCGCGCGCGCGGATAAAGGCACGGGCAAAGGTAGTTTTGCCGGCGCCGAGATCGCCCTTCAATGCGATCACATCGCCAATTTCAGCTAGAGCAGAGATACGGGCGGCGAGCGCCGCAGTAGCGGCTTCATTGGGTAGATCGACAACGGGCATCGCCTATCCGTTGTATATCTTCGCGGCGATTACCCGCAAGATCAGCTTGCGCCCGGCGATTATTCAGCATCGTTTTCGCGAGAAGCCAACCTTGACGATCGAGCTTTGCGCGAATCGTCCCTCCGCCCGCACAGTCAGTGCTTGATCGCGGAATAGGGCGCAGGTTCTCTAGATTTTCCCCGCGCACCGCGCACCCCCGCGGCCAGTCCCCGGACGTCGGCGAGGACGGCCTCGACGAGGCTGTGCTTAGCGCGGCCGTCGGGGTCGAGGTTGAGGGCGAGACGCTGGACGAGGGAGGTGCCGACGGCGGCGGCGTCGGCGGCGCGGGCGACCGCGGCGGCTTGTTCCGGGGTTCGGATGCCGAAGCCGACCGCGATCGGCAAAGGGGTGAACTGGCGCAGCCTTGTGATCGCGGCGGCGACATCGGCGGAATCGGCCGAGCGCGTGCCGGTGATCCCGGCGATTGCGACATAATATATAAAGCCGCTGGCGTGCTCGACGATCAGCGGCAGGCGCTGCTCGTCGCTGGTGGGGGTGGCGAGGCGGATGACATCGAGGCCCGTAGCACGCGCCGGTAAGGTCAGCTCGGCGTCTTCCTCGGGCGGCAGGTCAACGACGATGACACCGTCGACCCCAGCGGCGACCGCATCGCGCGCAAAGGCTTCAGAGCCATAGCGGTAGATCGGGTTGTAATAGCCCATCAGCACGATTGGGGTTGTCTCGTCGGCCGGGCGCAGTTTGCGCACCAGCTCCAGGGTGCCGCGCAACGTCATGCCCTGCTTCAACGCCCGCTGGCCGGCTTCCTGGATCGCCGGGCCGTCGGCCATCGGATCGGAGAACGGCATGCCGATCTCGATCAGATCCGCACCCGCTGCAGCGAGGCCGGCGAACAGTCGGCGTGACGTGTCGGGATCGGGATCTCCGGCGGTGAGGTAGGTAACGAGCCCGGCGCGCCCCGCCTCGCGCAATTCACCAAAGCGCGCCGATATGCGGCTCACAGTCGGACGCCGAGATGGTCGGCGACAGCGAAGATGTCCTTGTCGCCGCGGCCGCACATGTTCATCACGATCAGGTGGTCGGGCGGCAGTCTCGGCGCGATCTTGGCGACATGGGCGAGCGCGTGGGCCGGCTCGAGCGCCGGGATGATGCCCTCGAGCCGGCTCGACAGCTGAAACGCCTCGAGCGCCTCGTGGTCGGTGATCGCGACGTACTCGATGCGCCCGAGCTCGTGCAGCCAGGCGTGCTCGGGACCGATGCCGGGATAGTCGAGACCGGCGGAAATCGAGTGCGCGTCGCGGATCTGCCCGTCCTCGTCCTGTAAGAAGTAGCTGCGGTTGCCGTGCAGAACGCCGGGCATGCCGCCGGTCAACGAGGCGGCGTGCAGCCCGGTCTCGATGCCGTGTCCGCCGGCCTCGACGCCGATCATCGCGACACCGGGCTCGTCGAGAAAGGGGTGGAACAGCCCCATCGCGTTCGAGCCGCCGCCGATGCAGGCCACCAAGGTGTCAGGGAGCCGGCCTTCCGCCTTCGCCAGCTGTACCCGCGTCTCGTGTCCGATGACTGATTGGAAATCGCGCACCATTGCGGGGTACGGATGGGGCCCGGCGACCGAGCCGATGACGTAGAACGTATCCTCGACATGGGCGACCCAGTCGCGCAATGCCTCGTTCATCGCGTCCTTGAGGGTCGCGGTCCCCGAATGCACCGGGATGACCTCGGCGCCGAGCAATTTCATGCGGAAGACGTTGGGTTTTTGCCGCTCGATATCGGTGGCGCCCATGTACACGACGCAGGGCAGATCGAAGAGCGCACATGCCGTCGCCGTTGCAACGCCGTGCTGACCGGCGCCAGTCTCGGCGATGATCCGGCGCTTGCCCATGCGCCGCGCGAGCAGGGTTTGGCCGAGCACATTGTTGATCTTATGGGCGCCGGTATGATTGAGCTCATCGCGCTTCAGATAGAGCTTGGCGCCGCCGAAGTGACGTGTCAGGCGCTCGGCGAAATAGAGCGGGCTCGGCCGCCCGACATAATGTTCGAGGTAGTAGTCGAGCTCGGCCTGGAAGGAGGGGTCGCTGCGCGCCGCGGCATAGGCGGCCTCGACCGCGAGCACCAGCGGCATCAGGGTCTCGGCGACAAAGCGCCCGCCATAGATCCCGAAATGCCCGCGCTCGTCCGGACCGCCGCGGAGAGTATTGGGAACCGGCATCCCTCGCCTCATCAGAGCGCGCGGACGGCGGCGAGAAACGCACCGATCTTGTCGAGATCCTTCTCGCCGGGGCGGCTCTCGACGCCGGAGGACACATCGACCGCGGCCGCACCCGAAATGCGCACCGCCTCGGGCAAGAGCTCGGCGGTCAGTCCCCCCGACAGCATCCACGGGCAGCGCCAGGACCGGCCGGCGATCAGCCCCCAGTCGAAGGCGAGGCCGTTGCCGCCCGGCAACGCCTCTGGCCGGCGTGGCGGCTTCGCGTCGAACAGCAAGAGGTCCGCGACCTCCTCGTACCGAGCGGCGGCGAGCACGTCCTCGGGTCCAGCGATCGCGATCGTCTTCATGACCGGCCGGCCGAAGCGAGTCTTGGCGTCCGCGACCCGCTCCGGGCTCTCGCCGCCGTGGAATTGCATAAGGTCGATAGGTGCTCTGGCGAGCACAGCAGCGATCGCATCGTCGTCGGCATCGACGAAGAGCCCGACCCGAGCAATTCCCTCGGGCACCGCGGCGGACACGCTTGCGGCCCTCTCTGCCGTCACGGCGCGCGGGCTCGGCGGGTAGAAGACGAAGCCCAGATAGGCCGCCCCCCCGGCGACCGCCGCCGTGACCGCCGCCTCGGTCGATAATCCGCAGATCTTTGCGGCGACGCTCATTTGCCGCCGCCCGCAGGCGAGCTGGTATTGGGTAAGGAGATGTCGACGTACCCCTCGGGAGGGCCTTTGGCGGCGTTGATCTCGGCCTCCCGGTGCTGCCGGTAGACGCTGCGCAACGCCGCATAATAATCGAGCGAGTTGCGCTCCAGCGCATCGAGATCCTCGAGGTGTTCGGCCCGCTTATCGACGGCATTGGCGCCGCCGGTCGCCACGCCCGCATAAGTCGCCGGCGCGCCGCCGACAAAAGTCAGCGGATTGAGCGCCAGGTCGACGGCGGTTCCCACCACATCGCGCGGGTTTGACGGACCGAGCAACGGCAGTTGGATGTACGGGCCTTCGCCGACGCCCCATACGCCAAGGGTCTGGCCGAAATCCGCCTTGTGCGGCGGTAGTCCCCATTTCGCCGCGACATCGACAACCCCGGCGGCGCCAATCGTCGTATTCACCACCAGCCGCTGGGCCGATTGCCAAGCGTTGTCGACGTGACCTTGCAGCAGATCGTTCACAGCGACCGCCGGCTCCTTGAGGTTCTGCACGACGTTGTGGACGCCGGTTTGGACAGCGTCCGGGACATGTTCGCGGTAGGCCTTAGCCACCGGCTTCATCACGGCACGATCGACGGCGACGTTGGCCTTGAAGATCGCGCGATTGACCCCTTCCGCGGGGTCATTGTCCGACTCCGTGTCATCGGCAGCTGCCGGGCCGCGCGGTGCGGAGGCGCATCCGCCACAGCACAGCAGGAGCCCGAAGATCACGGCGCACGCCGCGCGCCCTTTTGCTCGACGATATCCCAAATGAGACTTCTCCGACGGATTCGCGACACCCGTTTGGCGAGG
>DATNKF010000112.1:0-2132 GCA_035603555.1 Allostellaceae bacterium | reverse complement strand
TCGGGTTCGCTGGGCAGAAATGCGGATTAGCATCGAACAGGCTGCATTGCGCGCACGAGCAGTTCGGGCTTGACGGGTGTCGCATTCACCTCGATCCCGAACGGGGCCAGGGCGTCGCAGACGGCATTGGCGATGGCCGCGGGCGGGGCGACCGCACCGCCTTCGCCCACACCTTTGACGCCGAGGGGATTGAGCGGCGAGGGCGAATGCTGGTGCACGATATGCATTGCCGGGATATCGCTGGCGGTCGGCAGCGCGTAATCCATCAGCGAGCCGCTGAGCAGCTGCCCGTTGGCGTCATAGGCGATCGCCTCGGAGAGGATGCCGCCGAGCCCCTGAGCGGCACCGCCCATGATTTGGCCTTCCACCAGCATCGGGTTGACGACGACGCCGCAATCATGGGCGACGGCGTAGTTCTCGATGCCGACACGGCCGGTCTCGCGGTCGACCTCGACGATCGCGACATGCACGGCATAGCTCCAAGTGACCGTCTCCGGCTGCCAATAGCAAATCTCCTCGAGACCGGCGTCGACCTCTAGCGGGCGGGTGATCTCCCAGCCGGGGCGCGCGGCTTGCGCCACCTTGGCGAGGCTCACCTGCGCACCGGGCACGCCGACCACGCCGACGCCGCCGGCGCGCAATTCGAGATCGGCGGGGGCGCATTCGAGGAGGTGTGCCGCGATCGCAAAGACCTTGTCGCGCAGCCGGCCGCTGGCGGTGTGCATCGCCGCCGAGGCGGTGACGGTGCTGCGGCTCGCCATCGTCCCAAAGCCGATGGCAATCGCCGCGGTGTCGGCAAGGCTCAGAACAACGTCGTCCGGTGCGACTTTCCAGAGGTCGGCCACGACCTGGGAGAAGATCGTCTCCATGCCCTGGCCCTGCGGGGCGGCGCCGCACGAGACATAGATCTTGCCGGTCGGGTCGATCCGCACAAAGGCGCTCTCGAACGGCCCCACCCCGGTGCCTTCGATGTAATAGCCGATGCCGAGGCCGAGATAACGGCCCTCGGAGCGGACCCGCTGTTGACGCCGGCGGAAGGCTTCGACGCCGCCGACCGCGTCGAGCGCTTTTTGCAAGGCGCCCGGGTAGTCGCCGCTATCGTAAACGATCGGCTCGCCGTCCCGATAAGGGATGCCGACGCGATACGGCATCTCCTCGGCGCGGATCATGTTATGCCGGCGCACCTCGGCCGGCTCCAACCCGAGCGACCGAGCAACGAGGTCAATGGTTCGCTCCATCGCGAACGCCGCCTCGGGGCGGCCGGCGCCGCGATAGGGGGCATTCGGGACCTTGTTGGTGACGACGATTTTTCCCGAGGCCGCCAGATGCTCGATCTTGTAGGGGCCGGTCAGGTGAACCGCGGTGTTGTAGGCGACACCCGAGCCGATCGGGTTCCAAGCGCCGCAATCGACGATGTAATCGTCCCGTATCGCGAGGATATGGCCGTCGCCGTCGAACCCTACCTCGACATCGTGCAGCTGGTCGCGCGAATGGGTGGCGCTCATGAGGTGCTCGGTGCGCCCTTCGATCCAGCGCACCGGCCGCCCGAGCTTGCGCGCGAGGAATGTGACGAGGAGGTCTTCGGGGTAGACATGGCCCTTGCCGCCGAAGCCGCCGCCAACATCGAGCGCGATGCAGCGCACCCGCGCCTCGGGCAGGCCGAGTAGTGCCGCAGCCTCACGGCGCACCCAGTGGACCACCTGGGTCGAGGACCAGATCGTCACCGAGTCGGTGCGCGGATCATAGGCGCTGACGACACCGCGGCACTCCATCGGCACGGCGGCGTAGCGATGGTGATGAAAGCGGCGCTGCAGCCGGTGTGGGGCGCGGGCCAGTGCGGCCTCGGCGTCGCCTCTGCCGACCGAGAATGCACCGATCAGGTTGGTCTGAAACTGCTCATGGACGATCGGGCTGTCCGGCCGCAATGCCGCTTCCGGGTCGACGACGGCCGGCAGCCCTTCGAGATCCCAGGTGACCTCTTCGGCTGCGTCTTCGGCCTGATCGCGGCTCTCGGCGACGATGATCGCGATGGCTTCGCCGACATGCCGCACCTTGTCGTGCGCCAATAACGGCTGCTGTGGATTGAGGAACTTGTGCTGGATGACCGAGGTCCACTTGCCCGGCAACGAGAT
>DATNKF010000111.1:0-3583 GCA_035603555.1 Allostellaceae bacterium | reverse complement strand
CCGAGATAGGTGTCGAGCAGATTGGCACTGATGCGCCGCACCGAGCGGGCATCCACAATAGCTGCAAGAGCGGGGTTGATGTCTTCGAGAGCGCTGATATCGGCATCGCTGAACCCGCCCCGCTGGTCGGTCGACCAGCTGACGACCGGAAATCGCTGGAAGGTGCGATTGAGCGCGAGCGCAAAGTAATCGGTGGCTCCCCCCTCGCGAAGCTTCGTCAGCAGCGGGTATTCGGGCATCTCGGCGACGAGACGGCGGCGGAATGGCGTGCCGCGCTCGATCGTAGCGCGGATCGGGCTCAGCAAATATTCGCCGGTATCGTCTGAGCCGTGCAGGATGCGGAACTCTTCGATGACCTTGTGCTCGCGCAGCCAGCGCGCGCCGACGCCGCGGATCAGCGGATGCAATGTGCCCATGTAGAGTGTGGCCCGCCACAGCGGCACACCATCGCCGAGCAAGCGCCAGCACAGTTCGTCGAAGAGCTCGATATCGCTGTCGATCTGCGGCCCCTCGGTGAGGATCCAGCGATCGATTCGGCCTCCCGGTATCGGGGCTCCCAGACCGGTATAGACGCCTTCCGTGCGGAAGAAATCTTCACCGCTGGTCGTGGTGTCGGCCGGGATATCTAACGGCATGCTCGCGTCCATTGGCGCAACAGGTCAGCGGGCACGCCCGAAAGCGGCCGTCTCGGAGACATAAATAAGATGATTTGCCCCGGTTGCGATGGCCCAGTGGTTTCTTCGTCGGGAGACCTCGTCTAACTTGCCGTTCACGAAACTGACATCGGGAGAGCACGCGATGCCCGGCTTTACCACCCGTCCCGAGATCCGTGGCACATTCGGCGTCGTCGCCTCGACCCATTGGCTCGCTTCTGCGGTGGGCATGAGCATTCTCGAAAAAGGCGGCAACGCGTTCGATGCGTCGGCCGCTGCGGGCTTCACGTTGCAGGTGGTCGAGCCGAGCACCAACGGCCCGCTCGGCGAGGCGCCGATGCTGGTGTGGAGCGAGGCCAACCACCGCTGCGACATGATCTGCGGCCAGGGTGTGGCGCCCGCGGCCGCGACGATCGCCAAGTTCCGCGCGCTCGGGCTCGATCTGATCCCGGGCACCGGGCTGCTCGCCGCCGCGGTGCCTGGCGCCTTCGACGCCTGGATGCGGCTCTTGCGCGATTATGGGACGATGCCGCTTTCCGAAATCCTCGCCCCGGCGATCGGCTATGCCGAGAACGGCTATCCGATGGCGCCCCGCATCAGCGAGACGATCGCGGTCGTGGCCGACATGTTCCGCCAGGAATGGCCGAGCTCGGCCGCGGTCTATTTGCCGCACGGCATGCCGCCTCTGCCCGGACGGCTCTTCCGCAACCCGACGCTCGCGGCGACTTACCGTCGGGTACTCGCCGAAGCGGGCGACGGGGCGCGCGAGCGGCAGATCGAGCGCGCTCGTGCCGCCTGGTATCGCGGCTTTGTCGCCGAGGCAATCGACCGTTTCTGCCGGGTCGAGAAGGTGATGGATTCGTCGGGGCGGCGCCACGGCGGGCTGTTGACCGGCGACGATCTGGCGCGCTGGGAGGCCCCGGTCGAGGCGCCGCTGATTTTCGACTATCGCGGCTACTCGGTCGCCAAGGGCGGGCCATGGAGCCAGGGGCCGGTGTTCCTGCAGCAACTGGCATTGCTCCAGGGGTTCGACCTCGACGAACTCGATCCGCTCGGTCCGGACTTCGTCCATGTCGTCGTCGAATGCGCCAAGCTCGCTTTCGCCGACCGCGAAGCCTGGTACGGCGACCCCGGCTTTGTCGAGGTGCCGATGCGCACCCTCCTCGACGCCGCCTACAACGATGCGCGGCGCAAGCTGGTCGGCGATGGGGCCTCGCTCGAATTGCGACCGGGCCGTCCGGACGGCCGCACCCCGCGCGTGCTGGCCGGCGGCCATGAGGCGGCGATCGCCGGAGCGGGGATGGGTGAACCGGTGACGAGCCCGCTCGGAGTGGTCGCCGGCGACACCTGCCATGTCGATGTCGTCGACCGCTGGGGCAACATGGTCTCGGCGACGCCGAGCGGCGGCTGGCTGCAGAGCTCGCCGGTCATCCCCGAACTCGGCGTCTGTCTCGGCTCGCGCATGCAGATGTTCTGGCTCGAGGAGGGGCTACCGGCGAGCCTCGCCCCGGGCAAGCGCCCGCGCAGCACCTTGTCGCCATCGCTGGCGTTCAAGGACGGCGAACCCTATCTCGCCTTTGGCACGCCCGGCGGCGACCAGCAGGACCAATGGTCGCTCTTGATGTTCCTGCATCACGTCCATCACGGGATGAACCTGCAAGAGGCGATCGATTGCCCGGCCTTTCATACCGAGCACATGCCGAGCTCGTTCTATCCGCGCGCCGCAAATCCCGGCCTCGTGGCACTCGAAGCGCGCTTTCCTGAGCCGACGCGCGCGGCACTAGCGCGCCGCGGCCATCGCTTGCGGGTCGGCGAAGCGTGGTCAGAAGGCCGCCTCTCCGGCTGCGCCCGCGAAGCGACCCCCGAAGGGACGGTGCTCAAGGCCGCCGCCAATCCGCGCGGCATGCAAGGCTATGCCGTCGGACGGTAAGACCGATCGTGATCGGAGGGCTTCGCTTCACTAGCGTTCGGTCGAGGCAGCTCTTGATTTTGTCATCGATCTCCGCGATCCCCCTGTGCACCGGGCCCGGGCGCCTCATTGAGATGCTCGGCACCCTCGCGGTGCAGCCATAGAGGGGAAACCGCACCCCAGATACGCCACCAAATACTGGGTCCGGTATTGGCAGACGGCGGTCGGGGCGGCCACCATGACGGACCCAGCTTGCCCTTTAACGAGAAGGCCCAAACGGCGTCTCCGGTGGCGCTGCGCTGGATTGAATTGCCGCCGGTCACAATCGCGATGTACTGCTCGCCGTCGACCTCGTAGACGACGGGCGGCGCATCGGCCCCGAACCCGGTCTGGAACTTCCACAATACTTCGCCCGTCTTGGCGTCGAGGACAACGAAGTTACCGTCGGGCTCCCCGCGCAGTAGTAGACCGCCGGCGGTGACCGTTGAGCCGCTGCCGCCGCCCATGCGGTACGGCGTTCTGTGCTGCCACGCAATCTTGTTTGTGGTGCTGTCGATGGCGGTGAAGGTGCCGTTGAGCGCCGTGTGGACAGCCGCTTCCTGAGAGCCCCTCGTATAGATCTGGCCGCGGCGGTACTGCCGGTGGAACCTTTCGAAGACACTGGTGCGGATCGTCCCGGGCACATAGAAATAGCCAGTGTCCGGACTGTACGGCATCGGCGACCAGTTGGTGCCGCCCTGACCGGAAGGCTGAAGCGCCACCGGCTCGTTCCAGAAAGGCTGAAAGATGCAGCCGGTTTTAATGCCGGGTTGCGGGTCGGCGCATTGCGGTACGGTCGCGTCGCCGCGCGGATAGGGCTGCGTTTTGGCCGTCTTTTGGCGCGGCTCCTGGGGCACGGGGCGCTCGTCGATCCCGATCAGCGGCTTCCCGTCGGTGCGATCGAGGATATAGACCCACCCGGTCTTGCCGGCCTCTGCGATGCCCTTGCGTGGTTGCCCGTCGATCACGGTGTCGAAGAGGA
>DATNKF010000110.1:0-2849 GCA_035603555.1 Allostellaceae bacterium | reverse complement strand
ACGAGAACTTCCGCGAGGACGGCGTTCCGTCATTCTGCGTCTTTGCTCTGGACGCGATCGACTCGCGCCCCTTCGGCCGCCCAGGCCGCAGCGACTACGGCAACGTGTGGGGCGAAAGCCCCGATAAGGTCGTCCGCGTCGGCGGGCACCGTGCCGCTGGCTGCTATCTCGCAGCCGAGCTGATCAAGGCCGATTTCGACGTCAGCTACGCCTATGCCATGCGGCACGATCTCGGCCTGCCGCACGCGTTCGTCAACACGATCCTCTATCTCGATTACGACCGGCGCGGCTTCCCGTACCCGGTCGTGCCGTTTCACGTCAATTGCTACGGCTCCTCGGTCATCTCCAAGCGCGGCAGCACGGCCCATCTGACCGGTGGCGCCGATCCGGACGCGGTCGATCCGCCCGGCCCTAACCCTTCGCGCTGCTTCGATGTCGGCGCCGCCGTCGCCCGCGCGCTCGCCGACGGCCCGTGGCGGGTCGCACTCGTAGCCTCATCAAGCTGGTCGCACGCATTCTTGACGAAGAAGCATCACTGGCTCTACCCCGATGTCGCGAGCGATCGGGCCCGCTTCGACGAACTCGCCTCGGGGAATTTCGCGCGCTGGCGCAATCTCACGACCGAACAGATAGAGGACGCCGGCCAGCAGGAATTCCTGAATTGGGTCTGCCTCGCCGGGGCGATGGCGGCACTCGGTCGAAAGCCCGAGATCATCGACTATGTCGAGTCCTATCTCTTCAACTCGGACAAGTGTTTCGCGCTGTTTCGGGCCTGAGCGCACCGCAGCTCGCAGAGCGTAAGGGACGAGGAACCTAGAGGGCCGACAGAGCCGCTGTGCGAGCCCAGGTCGTCCTGGAGCCGGTCCGTATTCACCAGCAGGTAAGACCCCATACTTTCATGTCCTGCCGCCCGCAGAGCCGGCAGCGACATATCTGGGCATACCAGCCGGCACCGAGCTCATCAAAGCCCTCATGCGCGGTATCCTCCCCGCAATCGGGGCAGAAGCGGCGGAACCGCTCGGTTCGGTCGCGCAAAAGAATTTCACCGCGCCCAGCGCGGTCCGACACTGACGGCCAATCTCCGAGCGCCGCAAACTTACGCTTCCAATGGCTGAGACGACGCCCGCCGTCACGACCGATCCGCCTCAGCGTCGCGGCTAGACCACCTCGGTCGAGAAGGCCACGGAGGGTCAAAGGCAAGATGGAACGGGCGATCATCGCGTCCTCCTGCGAGACGCCAGTATCCCTGCATCAAACGTGCCAGCCTAATGTGTTACTGCTGCTTGACGGGCAATCTGATCAGTGGCGCCCGATCGGGCAACCGCACCGGCCATAGGCAGGAAGGAGTCTAAATCGGGCCGGAGCTATCGGCGCCTCGGACGACTTCGCCGCACAGCCCTGGCGCGACCTATCCACCGCGCATACGCGAGATTCCGCCGCTCGGCTATCATTGGTGGTTGATCGTGTCGGCCCGGCGGGTAGACCAAGCCGGGTCTCTGCCGCTAGGAGTCGGCGATGCGCTTCACCATCGGTTTGAAGATCTTCGGCATCGCGGTCGGCCTGCTGATCCTGATGGCGGCCGTCGCGCTGTTGAGCATGCGCATGACGCGTATCGTCGACGATCAGCTCGTCATCATCGATCAGAACTATTTTCCGGCCTATGTCGCGCTCGCGCAGGCCAACATCCGCTCGGTCGAACAATCGGCGTATCTGCGCCGCCTGCTCCTGGCAGCCGAGCAGACCGACGACGCGGCGAAGGTCGACGACCTGCGCCAGCGGGTGGCGGAGGCCGGCAAGGCAAGCGACGAACTGATCGCCAGCGCCCGGGGGCACATCAACGACCAGATCGCCGATCCGCTCGACTTTGACGACAATGTCGCGCTGGCGCGCCTCGATGTCAGGATTGAAGCGCTGCAGGAGGAACGGCGACGTTACGAAGCGGTCGTGTCCAAGCTGCTGGCTGCCACCGAGGCCCATCGTCAGGCGCAGGTCGGCGAGCTGCTCACCGAGCTGGACGATTGGCGCGACGATTTCGATCGCAAGATCGACGCGGCGCGCAGCGAGATGCGGCGGCTCGCCGGCGCCGCCATCGTCGGGACCCGCGCCTACCAGCGGCGCGTGGTCGAGATCGGCCTAGTGCTCTTGGCGATAGCCGGACTGCTCGGCATCACCATTGCCGCCGCCGTCACACTGGGTTTGGTGCGCCCGGTGCGGCGCCTTCTCGACGGCACTGCCGCGGTCGAGGGTGGTGCGCTCGACACCGTCATCCCGATCACCTCGCGCGATGAGATCGGCCGGCTGACCCGGTCCTTCAACAGCATGGTCGGCGAGCTGCGCCTCAAGGCGCAGATTCAAGAGACCTTCGGCAAATATGTCGATCCCCGCATCGTCGCCGGGCTGATCGACCGGCCCGAGCTGACCGATGTCAAAGGCTCGCGCCGCGAGATGACCATCTTCTTCTGCGACATGAAGGGTTTCACCAGCTTCAGTGAAGGCATGACCCCGGTCGGGCTGGTCAATGTGCTGAACCGCTACATGACGCTGATGTCTGAGCCGATCAGGCATAACAACGGCATCATCGACAAGTATATCGGTGACGGGATCATGGCCTATTGGGGTCCGCCGTTCACCAGCGCCGAGGAGCAGGGGCGCCTCGCCTGTCTTGCCGGCCTCGACCAGCTCGCCGCGCTTACCGCGTTTCGCGCCGAGCTCCCGGAGCTCACCGGGATCAAGCGCGGCCTGCCCGAGATCGATATACGCGTCGGCATCGCTACCGGCGACGTCGTGGTCGGGAGCATCGGCTCGGAGCAGACGCGCAATTACACCGTGATCGGCGACGCCGTTAATCT
>DATNKF010000109.1:0-5210 GCA_035603555.1 Allostellaceae bacterium | reverse complement strand
ACAACGCACCAATCTGCCAGGCCTGACGCACGAGCAGCGCTTGTGTCGCAAGCGGTATCAGGAATGTGCCGAGCGACCCCGCAGCGGCGACGATGCCCAGCATCCTGCTCCGCCGCACTTCCGGAACCGCCCGGGCAGCAGCGGTTAGCCTAAGTGAGGAGGCCGTGCAGGACAGCGCTACCCCGATCAACACGCCGGAGACAAGCAGCCCCGTAGGACCGCCGGAAGCGGCCATGACACCCAGCCCGAGGACGTAGAGGGACAGCCCCGGAGGGTTGTCGGGAGCGAACCCGTTGTTTCGTACGAAACACGGGCGGGGCTTCCAGTGGAAGGCCCGAGCGGACCACCTGCCATCATAGTGGCGCGCAGCCCGAAGCGATCGGCGATGGCGCCGATCGGCGCCTGCGACACGCCCCAAACGATGTTCTGCGCAGCGACGGCGAGTGTGAAATCCGCTGCCGTCACCGCGAGATCGCGGGTGACGGGGCTCAGAAACAGACCGAAGCTCTGGCGAATCCCCATGCCGAGGCTCAGCAGCACCGCAGCGCAGCCCAGGATCAGCCGTGTGTCGCGCGAATTCATGATCTAGCCGGATCCCCCAGGCCGCGATCACCTCGGCACGCCGCGTCGCTCGAGTGCGGGCGGCAACGAGCCAGAGGCTGAACAATATTCAGTATTTAAGGAGGTACGGGGCTGGAGGCCGGAAGCGGAATCGAACCGCTCTACGAGGATTTGCAGTCCTCTGCATAGCCACTCTGCCATCCGGCCGGCGAAGGGGAGCCATATAGGCGCCCGCGCCGACGAGGGTCAAGCATAGCGATTCCGGACTCCCGCACGTCCACGCTTGCTGTTGTCGCCGGCCGATAGGGCCCATATATTGACTGATTCCCTTGGCCAGTGAAGAGCCTCGCAATGGCGCGCGTTACCGTCGAAGATTGTGTTCTCAAAGTTCCGAACCGGTTCGAGCTGGTCCTGCTCGCGGCGCAACGTGCTCGCGAAATCACCTCAGGTGCTCCGCTGACCCTCGACCGCGATGACGACAAGAACCCGGTGATCGCACTTCGCGAAATCGCTGAGGATACGGTCGGGCTCGAACACCTGAGAGGTTCGGTGGTGCGTAGCATGCAGAAGCACGTCGAGATCGACGAGCCTGAAGAGGCTCATGAACTTGAGCTGGATACGGCGCTATTCGGGATCGCTGCCCACGCGGTCGCGGAACTCGAGGACGAGACCGCCGAAGGGGCAGAGGAGCTTGGGGAGGACGAAGCAGTTATCGAGGAGGAAGCCCTCGAAGAGGAGTTGGCCGAAGATATTCTGGGGGCCGAGGAGGAGGTTGATCTCGGGGATGGTCCCGAGCGCGATTTGCCTGGTGATTTTGACGAGGAGCTGTAACCCCGGGAGCCGCGACCGGCCCGGGGCGCGGCGCCGCTAATGCAGAAATTGCTACCCGCGCGCCGTGCCGGCGCCGGCAAGCAGGGCGAAGAGTGGGACCCCTCGCCATGATGCGGCAATTCGAGCTGGCCGAGCTCGTCAAGTCCTACGATCCCAATGCGGACGAGGACGCGCTCAATCGTGCCTACGTCTATTCGATGAAAGCACACGGCGCGCAACTGCGCGATTCGGGCGACCCGTACTTCTCGCATCCAATCGAGGTCGCGGGCATCCTCGCCCAGATGAAGCTCGACACCGCCTCGATCGTGACCGGCTTGCTGCACGACACGGTTGAAGACACCGTCGCGACCCTCGACGACATCGAGCGGGTGTTCGGCTCCGAGACGGCTCGCCTCGTCGACGGCGTGACCAAGCTGTCGCGGATCGAGCTGCAATCCGACCAAACCAAGCAGGCCGAGAATTTCCGCAAGCTCGTCCTCGCCATGTCCGAGGACATTCGCGTGCTGCTGGTCAAGCTCGCCGACCGCCTGCACAACATGCAGACCTTGCGGTTCATCAAGAGCGACGAACGGCGCCGGCGGATCGCCCGCGAGACGATGGACATCTACGCGCCGCTGGCGGAACGCCTCGGCATGCATCGGATGAAGGACGAGCTGGAGGATCTCGCCTTCGCCGAGCTACACGCCGATGCCCGCGCCAGCATTCGCGCGCGCCTCGATTTTCTGCGCGACAAAGGCGCCGCCATTGTGCCGCGCATCCTCGCCGAGCTTAACCGCAGGCTCGAGGAGGGCGGGCTCACCGGTGCGGCCCCTTCAGGTCGCGAAAAATCGTCCTATTCGATCTGGCGCAAGATGCAGCGCAAGAACGTCGCGTTCGAGCAGCTCTCGGACGTGATGGCGTTTCGCATCCTCGTCAACGACATCGGCGATTGCTACCACGCCCTCGGCATCATCCATTCCGCCTACCATGTGGTGCCCGGCCGGTTCAAAGACTACATCTCGACCCCCAAGCCGAATAATTACCGCTCGCTGCACACCGGGGTCATCGGCCCCGAGCAACAGCGCATCGAGGTGCAGATCCGCACCCGCCAAATGCACGAGATTGCCGAGCTCGGCGTCGCCGCCCACTGGAATTACAAGCAGGGCGCCGGGACGACCGAAGGACCGCAATATCGCTGGCTGCGCGAGCTCTTGGACATCCTTGATCACGCCTCGGGGCCAGAGGAGTTCCTTGAGCACACCAAGCTCGAGATGTTCCAGGACCAGGTCTTCGCTTTTACCCCCAAGGGCGATCTGATCGCGCTCCCGCGCGGCGCCACGCCCGTCGATTTCGCCTATGCGGTGCATTCCGAGATCGGCGACCGATGCGTCGGCGCGAAGATCAACAGCCGCATGGTGCCGCTGCGTAGCGAGCTGCACAACGGCGATCAGGTCGAGATCATCACCTCGAAGGCGCAGACGCCGTCGCCGACCTGGGAGCGGTTTGTCGTCACCGGCAAGGCACGCGCCCGCATCCGTCGTTTCATCCGTACCCAGCAGCGCGCCCAATACCTCGATCTCGGGCGGGCGATCGTGCAAAAGGCGTTCCGCCAGGAGGGCCAAGAGTTCTCGGAGCGGCCGCTCGAGGCGGTCCTCAAGAACTTCAACTGCGCCTCCGTCGAGGATCTCTATGTCGCGGTCGGCCAGGGTCTCGTCACCGGGCGCGCGGTCGCCAACGCCGCATTTCCGCAACCCCAGGAAGCCAAGAGCAAGGTCGTCTCGCTGGCCCGGGCGCGGCGCAAGGCAAAACGCAACGAGACGGCAGTGCCGATCCGCGGCCTGATCCCCGGCATGGCGCTGCACTTCGCGGGTTGCTGTCACCCGCTGCCGGGCGACCGCATCGTCGGTATCGTGACCACGGGTAAAGGTGTGACGATCCACACGATCGACTGCGATACGCTCGAGAGCTTCGCCGAGACGCCCGAGCGCTGGCTCGACGTTGCCTGGGGGGGCGGCGACGCCGATGCCGTTCATGTCGGCCGGGTCAATGTCACAATTGCCAACGAGCCCGGCAATCTCGGCAGCCTGACCACGGTTATCGGCAAGCAAGGCGGCAATATCAGCAATTTGAAGATCACCAACCGCTCGCTGGACTTTTTCGAGATCATGATCGACATCGAGGTCGGTGATGTGAAGCACTTGACGACGATCATCGCCGCGTTGCGGGCGACCCCGGTCATCAACTCGGTCGAAAGAGCGCGCGGCTGATGCCCGCGGCTCGCGAGTCGCGATGATCCTCGGGCTTGGCAGCGATCTGATCGACATCCGCCGCATCGAACGGGTAATCGAGCGATTCGGAGATCGTTTTCTCGACCGCATATTTACGGATGTGGAGCGCCGGAAATGCGAGCGGCGTGCTGACTGGGCGGCGAGCTATGCCCGCCGCTTCGCGGCCAAGGAAGCCTGCTCGAAGGCACTCGGCACGGGCTTTCGACAGGGCGTGTTCTGGCGTGACCTGGGTGTGGTCAACCGGCCGTCGGGACAGCCAACCTTGCGACTGACCGGTGGTGCGCTTCGCCGGCTCGGGGAGATCACGCCGGCTGGGATGATGGCGCGCCTCGATGTCACGCTGACGGATGAGCCGCCGATTGCCCAAGCGGTCGTGATCATCACGGCCGTGCCCAACCGGGCCGGCTAAGCTCATAGAATTTTTTGGCAGGCGTAGCTTGACTCATAGCGCCGCGCTCGGCTTCATCCTGCGCCAATCAGGTCCTCAAGGTAATCCATGAAAGCCAATTCTGCGCGCACCGGCATCACCAAGAGAAAATCATCCGGTGGCGTCGTCGACACTATAAAGACCGTTGTTTACGCTGTCCTGATCGCCCTTGTCGTCCGCACGGTCGCTTATGAGCCGTTCAATATTCCGTCTGGGTCAATGGTACCGACATTGCTGATCGGCGACTATTTGTTCGTCTCAAAATTCTCCTATGGGTACAGCCGCTATTCGTTGCCTCTCGGGTTGCCGCTGTTCTCCGGGCGGATACTGCTCCATTCCCCCGAGCGTGGCGACGTGGCGGTTTTCAAATTACCGACCGACAACTCCACCGACTATATCAAGCGGGTAATTGGCCTGCCGGGCGATCATATACAGATGAGAAACGGTGTTCTCTACATTAACGATCAACCCTGCCCGCGCAAGCGCATCGAGGATTATGTCTACCACGAAGGTAGCGGGGCCGTCATCCTGCTTGCTCAATACATCGAGACCCTGCCGAATGGACGGCAACATCCGATCATCAAGATGGGCGATAACGGACCCCTGGACAATACACAGGTTTACAACGTGCCGCCCGGCGAATATTTCATGATGGGCGATAATCGCGACAACTCGCAGGACAGTCGTGTGCTTTCGGCCGTCGGCTACGTGCCAGCCGAGAATCTGGTCGGGCGAGCCGAGTTCATCTTTTTCTCGATCGACGGGTCGGGATGGAAGTTCTGGCAATGGCCGTTCGAGATCCGCTACAGCCGCCTGTTCCATGGCGTCAATTGACGTGTCCGCGGAGGATCTGCCGAAAATCATCGGTTACAAGTTCGTCCGTCGTGAGCTTCTCCAAGAGGCCCTCACTCATCCCAGCGCGCTCGCCGCCGAGCGCCGCCGCGACCGGCGCCGAAAGCTTGTCAAGCGCGGCTACGAGCGTCTCGAATTCCTCGGCGACCGCGTCCTCGGTCTCGTCGTTGCCGACTTTTTGTGGCGGCGGTTTGAAGACGAGCCCGAGGGCGATCTTACCCGCAGGCATACCCATCTCGTGCGGCGTGAGGCGCTGGCGCGCGTCGCCGAAG
>DATNKF010000108.1:0-4497 GCA_035603555.1 Allostellaceae bacterium | reverse complement strand
CGCGGCCTACGTCGAAAGCAAGGAAATCGAACTGCAGGAGAAGGATCGATGACCAGCCTCACCCTCGTACGCCGGATCAAGTCGCGGCCGTCGATCGTCTTCGACGCGCTCACCACGCCGGAGGGAATCGCCTGCTGGTGGGGTCCCGACGACGGCCCGGTTCTGCTGGCCGAGACCGATCTGCGCGTCGGCGGCCGCTACCGGGTGCGCTTTCGCATGCTCGACGGCAGCGAGCACGAGAGCAGCGGCGAATACCTCGAGGTCGTGCGGCCCGAGCGCCTGGCGATGAGCTGGCGCTGGGCTGGCGGGGAGGAGGATCCCGGCGACTCGCTCGTCGAGATCGAGCTTCGCGCCGTTGCCGAAGGCACCGAGCTCACCTTCACCCATTCGCGGCTCGCTAACGAGGAGACCAGCCGCAGCCACGAGGAAGGCTGGAACGGCGCGCTCGACAAGC
This sequence comes from Allostellaceae bacterium, assembly GCA_035603555.1. GTDB lineage: Bacteria > Pseudomonadota > Alphaproteobacteria > ATCC43930 > CGMCC-115725 > AP-15. The sequence goes on along the minus strand of DATNKF010000108.1, from coordinate 4,043 downwards.
TGGAACGTCACTTTCTCGCATCAGCGAACGGAGATCGTCATGACCACGCATGAAATCGTCTCGGAAGAGCAATGGATCCAGGCGCGGCGGGCACTTCTCGCGGAGGAGAAGGCATGGACGCGCGAGCGGGACCGCCTGTCGCAAAAGCGGCGCGCGCTGCCCTGGGTCAAGGTCGAGAAGAACTATGTGTTCCAAGGGGTCGACGGCACGGTGGCGCTCAGCGACCTGTTCGACGGACGCAGCCAGCTCGTCGTCTATCACTTCATGTTCGGTCCCGAGTGGGAGGAGGGGTGCCCCGGCTGCTCGCTGCTCTGCGATCAGGTCGACGGCGCGCGTCAGCATTTCGAGCATAACGATGTCAGCTTTGTTGCGGTCTCGCGCGGACCGATCGCAAAGCTTCAGGCATATCGCGAGCGGATGGGCTGGAAGTTCCGCTGGGTCTCCTCGGCCGCCAGCGATTTTAACTTCGACTATCACGTGTACTTTCCGAACGGCACACGCGAGCGCGGCGTCTTCTACAATTTCGAGGAGCGGCCCGATCCCGAGATAGACGAGCTCCCGGGCGTCAGCGTCTTCCACAAGGACGACGACGGAGCGATCTACCACACCTATTCGACCTACGCCCGCGGCGGTGAGATGTTCCTGCCCGTCTGTAGCTGGCTCGATATCGTGCCCAAAGGGCGCGACGAGACCAAGAACAGCAACCTGATGGACTGGGTGAGGCGTCATGACCGCTATGAGGATGACGGGCGGACTCGGCCGGCCAAATGAAAGGAGTATTGCGATGATCACGCTGACTGCATTCCGCTGGGTCCCGCCTTTCGCGCAGGGCCAAGTGCGCGACTTGCGCGTTCGCTGGGCCCTCGAGGAGGCGGATATCCCCTATCAGGAAAGACTAGTCGGAGCCGAAGATCTGGCGACCGCTGCCTATCGCGCGTTGCAACCGTTCGGCCAGGTGCCCGCGATCGAAACGGACGAACTGAAGTTGTTCGAGTCGGGCGCCATCGTGCTTCACATCGCCGAACGCTGCGAAGCGCTGATGCCGTCCGATGCAAACGGGCGGGCGCGCACCATCACATGGATGTTCGCCGCGTTGAATACGATCGAACCGCCGATCATGGAGCTGGGCAGGCTCGACTTTTTCTATGCCGGCGAGGGGTGGGCGGCGGCGCGCCGGCCGACAGCGATCGAGGCCGTGCAGAAGCGGCTTGCTCAGCTCGAAGACTGGCTCGGCGGCCGTGATTATCTCGAAGACCGGTTCACGGCGGGGGATCTGCTGATGACGACGGTGCTGCGCATCCTGCGCCATACCGACATCGTGTCCGGGCGATCGGCGCTAAAGGCGTATCAGGAGCGCTGCGAGGCGCGGCCCGCCTTCCAGAAGGCAATGGCGGACCACCTCAAACCGTTCGCGGCGGGCGCACCCCAAGCTGCGGCGTAAGGAAGCACGGGGCAAGCGCTGAAGAGCAATTCGGCAGTCTGCCCTTCAGTTCGCGCGCTGCTGTGCCTGATCATATACCTTGAGGACGCGCTTGGGTGCCTGGGCGCGCCAGACCCTGATCAAGTTCGCCTTCGCCCATTCGAGGTCGAGCTTTTCCGGCCGCACAAGGACCAGCGGGTGGCCTTTGTAGTGAGCGGTGACAAAGAAAGTGCTCGGCTCGGCCTCCACGAGGATCTCGCGCTCTTCGAAGGCAACCTTGAATACCGGCGCGTCTTCGTGCGGGCTCCACCATACCCAGAGCTTGCCATGCGCTTTCAGCGTCGGCTGGCCTCGGGAGGTAGTTTCCTCGACACCGGGTAACCCAATGCTCAACGCCATTGTCTTGAGGCGGTCCCAATCGATTTGCCTCTCAGGCTTCATGAAGGGGCTCCTTCAGAGACCCTCAGCCTTTCCAGAGCGCGGCCAATTGGGGGCTACGACCTTCTCGTAGGGAATCTCACCCCGCAGGATGCCGATGTCGCGGGCGAACTGGTTCATGCCGGCGACAAAGCCCGGAGAGATCGACGGATCGTAAAACGGCAGGTCGCGGCGGATCAGCTCGGCGATCAGCTCCGCCTCTTGCGGCGGAAAGAGCTTGCGGCCCACTTGCGTCGCGCGGCTCACATCTTCTTTGAGCGCCGCTTGTGTCTTGACGATCGCCCGGATCGCAGCAGCCGCCGTATCGGGAGACCTCTCGATCAGGCGGTCGGTCGCCGCCAGCGACGACATCGTATAATTGAAGCAAGGTTTCGGTCCGTCGCCGCGCCGGACATCGAGCACGACGATGCCGACGCCGCGGCGCACCGCGACCTCGGTTCCCATGCCGTTCGCCCAGAACCCGTCGATCGTGCCGTCTTCGAGCGCCTTGGCGGCGGTCAGGCCGAAGTTGACCACTCCGGCACCGGATGCCCCCGGCACCGGGGCGATCGTTACCCGGTCGCGCTCCAGGTCGATTCCGGCCTCGATCAGCAGCCGGCGCAGCCCCATCTCGACCCAGGGTGCCGCGCCGATGCGGCGCCCGCGAACGATGCCGACATCGCCGCGCCGGGCGCCGAGATCGGCGCGCATGACGAGAAACCAGTACATGCCCTGTGCCTGCGCACAAAGCAGCTTGGCGCCTTCCCATTCGGGAAAGGCGGCCAGCGCCGAATGGGCCGAGCCGCCGACGAAATCGACCGTGCCGTCGCGCAGTGCGCGATAGGCTCGGTCTACCGGAAAGACCAGCTCCAGATCGACATCGAGCCGTTCCTCTTTGAAGAAGCCGAGCTCGACCGCCGCCACTGCCGGAAAATACGAGTTCGAGATCAGGTCGGGGACGGCGAGCTTCATCTTCTACTCCTTCAGCTGCGCTCGATCTCCCCGGCGACGCGGTCGAGCGCGTCGACGATTGTCCGCACTTGCCCGGGCTCGAGCGGTCCTCGGCCGAGCCGGATCGACAGTGCCAGCCGAAGATTATGCACAGCGCGCCGGATCTCGGGCGCCGGACCGCCGCCATAGGCGCGGCTCACTTCGGCGATACGGCCGAGGATCGCATCGACCAAGGGGCGATTGGCGTTCAGAAACGCGGTGCCCTCCTCGGTTATCGAATAGAGCTTGCGGGTGCCTTCGGCGGACTCGGGACGCAGATAGCCGAGCTCCTCGAGCAAGGTCAAGGTCGGGTAGACCACGCCGGGACTCGGGCTGTATGCACCACCGAACTGCTCTTCGATCGCCTTGATCAACTCGTAGCCGTGGCGCGGCTTTTCGGCGATCAGATGCAGCAGCACATAGCGCAGATCGCCATGGTCGAAGAAGCGCCCTAGCCGTCCGCCGCGGCCGCCGCCGCGATAGTGGCCGCCAAGACGCCCGCCGCCAAAGCCGAAATCGCCTCGCGCCTGCCGCCTGTCGCCGCAAATCTGTCGATGTCTGAACATGATGAACCTCTGTGATTTTCGATATATCGGACATGAGATATATCTAGATCGTATCGATTTCAAGTGCGGTTGAGCAGCCTCATCAATCGCTTATATCAAGGCCATTCGGATCGGGATGGGGCGCAGCCATGAGCGAGAACCACGAGCACGAGCGGGTCGATTGGAAGATCCACGGCGTCAAGGTCATCCCGGGCGATCAGCTCGACCCGAACACGGCCCAGACCCCGGGCATGGACCGCGCGGCCGCGATCAACCTCGCCCGCGTCGGCGCCCAGAAGATCTGGGCGGGGACGGTCAAAATCCACGCCAATGCCAAGACCGGCGCCCACCATCACGGACACCTCGAAAGCGTGATCTATGTCCTCAAGGGACGGGCGCGGATGCGCTGGGGCGACCACCTCGAATATGTCGCCGAAGCGGGTCCGGGCGATTTCATCTTTGTGCCGCCCTACGTGCCGCACCAGGAGATCAACGCATCGAGCGCGGAAAGCCTCGAATGCGTGCTCGTGCGCAGCGGCCAGGACCCGGTCGTCGTCAATCTCGACATCGAGCCGGTAGAGAAACCCGAGCAAGTGCTTTGGGTCGATCCGATCCACAAGGCCACGAGCTAAATCTGCGACGATGACGCGATAGCCGGCCTCCGGGAAACC
>DATNKF010000107.1:0-2265 GCA_035603555.1 Allostellaceae bacterium | reverse complement strand
TTCAACCGCAACCTGACGTGGCTGACGATACGCGGCCGGGAAAAGAAGGGTGGCTCCGGAAGCATCTCGAACCGCGCCGAGATCGAGGCGGTCGGTCGGGTGGTCCGCCACCTGCAGCGACTCGGCCTCGAGCAGCTGCGGGTCGCCGTCATCGCCATGTACCAGGACCAGGTCACCCAGCTGCGTCGCGAGCTGCGCATGGTGGCCCTGCCGGGACTAGCGGTCGATACGGTCGATGCCTTCGAGGGTGAGGAGGCCGACGTCGTCATCCTCAGCCTGGTGCGGAGCAACGAAGCGGAGCGCATCGGCTTCTTGAAGAAGGCCCAGCGCTTGAACGTCGCCATCTCGCGCGCGAAGCAGCTGCTGGTCGTGGTCGGCGACATCGAGACGATGACCGGTCGCGAGGGACAGGATCTCTACCGTCCATTGTTGGAGCACATCGAGCGCGAGGGCCGGGTGGCCGGCATCGGCGCCCTGCACGCTATGGACGCCGCGGTCGGCGGGCGCCAGCGCGGTGATCGTCGGCGGCAGCGGGTTGGCGCGGCCCCGGCAGGAGGCGGACGATCACGCCGGCGCCGCCGTGGGTACGGGCCGCGGCCGGTGACGCCGGGTGTTGCCGTCGCCGCCAATGGCGTCCCGGCTCCGGAGGGCGGAGCACCACCGACGGAAAACGGGGCGGCCCCGCCGCCTCGGAAATTCCGGCGTCGCCGCGGTCGTCGTCGCGGCTCGGTCTCACCGACCAACGGCACGATTGGAAATGATTCGCAGGGTGCCGCGCCGACCGATAGCGGCTCGCCCTCGCCTGCCTCGAGTCCCGCGCCCGAGCGCGAAGCCGCGGCCCAGGCCGTCGAACGCGGCGGCTGACGACCACCGCAGGCTAGAAATCGCTGGCTGAGCGCGGACCCCAGCACTACCTCGACCTCGCGGATTGGCGCCGTCGCGTCGGCGATCTTTACCGCTTGAAAGGGCCTGATGCGCTTCAGCGCTTTCGGCAGGGTCGCGATGAGCTGTTTCGAACGCACCCACAGTCGCCCCTGTCAGTCGAAGCACAGGCGGAGTTCAAGGGCCTGTCCTACTTCGAGCACGATCCCGCTTATCGAATGACGGTGCGGCTCGAGCCCGCCGACGCCGGCGACCCGCTCATCATCGATACGGGTGGCGATGATGGCGTCATCACCTATCGCCGCGCCGGCTGGTTGCGCTTTCGCCTGAGCGGCCAGGACTGCCGGCTGACCGTCTTCAGCCTGGTGGGCTATGGCGGCGGTCTTTTTCTTCCCTTTCGTGACGCCACGTCGGCGAAGGAAACCTACGGCGGTGGGCGCTACCTCTTCGATACCGTGAAGAACACGGACGGCCTGGTCCTCGAAATAGCGGCCGGCTCTCCGGACATCACGATCGACTTCAATTTCGCGTACAACCCCTCGTGTGCCTACGACGTCCGCTGGGCCTGCCCGCTGGCGCCGCGGGAGAACTGGCTGCCGGTCCCGGTGCGCGCCGGCGAGAAGATATTCACATGAGCAAGACCGCGCTGATCACCGGTGCGTCGAGCGGAATCGGCTACGAGCTCGCTCTCCTGTTTGCGCAGGACCGCTTCGATTGCATCCTCGTTGCCCGCAACCGCGACAAGCTCACGGAGTTGGCGGCGCGCCTCGAAAGCGAGTTTCGGGTGAAGACGCTCGTCATCGCGAAGGATCTGTCCCGGCCGGGCGCCGTCGATGAGATCTATGAAGAGACCACGGCCGCCGGCCTGGCGGTCGATGTGCTGGTCAACAACGCCGGATTCCCCGTCTTTGGTCTCTTTAACGAGACCGACCTGCAGACCGAGCTCGAGATGCTGCAGGTCAATGTCATCGCGCTGACGGCGCTCACCAAGCTGTTCCTCAAGGGGATGGTCGAGCGGCGCGCCGGCCGCATCTTAAACCTCGCCTCGACCGCGGCATTCGTGCCGGGTCCGCTGATGGCCGTCTATTACGCGAGCAAGGCGTACGTGCTGTCGTTTTCCCAGGCGCTGGCCAATGAACTTCAGGGTACGGGGGTCACCGTAACGGCGCTCGCCCCGGGGCCGACGCGAACCGGCTTTCAGAAGCGCGGGGTCATGGAGGATTCGCGCCTGGTGCAAGGCCAGATCGCCGATGCGGCGTCGGTCGCGCTCGCCGGCTACCGCGGCCTGATGGCCGGCAAGACGCTCGTGATTCCCGGCTTCGCCAACAAGCTGATCCCATGGGTGGGTCGGCTCTCACCGCGGGGCATGGTCACGCGGGTCGT
>DATNKF010000106.1:0-9514 GCA_035603555.1 Allostellaceae bacterium | reverse complement strand
CATGGGTTCATCGTGACCACCCTGCTCGGCATCGTCGGCGCGATTTTCGCCACCTGGCTCGGGCAACAAATCGGCTGGTACGGGCCGGGTCAAGGTGCTGGCTTTATCGGCGCCATCGTCGGCGCGGTGATCATTCTGGCGCTCTATCGAGCCATTTTCGGCGGGCCGACCTGACGGCCCCATCACGCAGGAACGCGCCGGCAATCCTCCGCCTCGGTCGACCAGGCTTCGGACATATGGCGGGCCCGCAGCAGATTGGCCGGCGTCACCACCTCGCGGGTCGCTCCCCAGGCAACGCATTCCCGGGCGATCAGCAGGGTATCGGGGAAATGCGCGCGAACCTGGTCGAGGTCATGCAGGACCGCGGCGACCGTCCGGCGTTCCCTGTGCCAGCTCTCGACCAGGTGCAGGAGATCCTCGCTGGTCCGCCAATCGACCGCCGCAAACGGCTCGTCGAGCAGGATCAGCTCGGCATCCTGGACAATCAGCCGGGCGAAGAGAACGCGCTGGAACTGACCGGCTGAGAGGGTCTCGATCGGCCGGCGCTCGAACCCCTCGAGACCGACGGCAGTGAGCGCTTTGCGTGCCTTTTCGCCCATCGCTTCGGTTACCGCACCGGCCCAGCCGATCTGCCGCCAATGTCCGAGCAGCACGGTATCGAGAACAGAGATCGGAAACCGTCTTTCGATCTCGGCATGCTGCGGCAGATACGCGATACCGCCGCGGTCGAGCTCGGCGCGTTCGATCCTACCCTCGGCCGGCCGCATCCGACCGACGATGCCTTTCAACAGCGTGCTCTTTCCCGCCCCGTTGGGGCCAACGATCGCGGTCAGCGAGCCGTACGCCAGCACTCCGCTCAAGTGATGGACCGCGGGGTGACGCTCATAGGTCAAGGTGAGGTCGCGGAAAACGACAGCGCCTTCGGCGGCGGTGCTCATGACAGCGCCCACCAGATCGCAAGCCAGAGCATGCATGATGCGATCGCCGCCCAGACCAGCCGCTCGACGACGCTTTGCTCGAAGAGGCCACGTTGCAGAAAAACCCGAACCGGGCGAAAGCTCAGTCCGACAGTCACGCTTGCCGTTGCCCGATGCGGCAGGCGGGGCACAGCCCGCGGGCCTCGATGACCTGCCGCTCGACGGCAAAACCCCGCCCTTCGCCCAGGCGACGCAGGCTCCTCACGATTTCGGCGTCGCGGACCTCCTCGGTGGCACCGCAGTCTTCGCAGATCATGAATTGGCTCTCGTGCGAATGCTCGACGTCGCCGCACGCGACAAAGGCGTTGGTGGTCTCGATCTTATGAATAAGCTTGTGGGCGAGCAGAAAATCGAGCGCGCGGTAGACCGTCGGCGGGCCGAGCTTGCCGCGCTCTTGTTCGAGCTGCGCGAGCAGTGCATAGGCTCTTGTCGGCTGGTCGGCTTGTAAGATCAGCTCGAGAACCCGCCGGCGTACCGGCGTCATCCGGGCGCCGCGCAACGCGCAGATCCGCTGCGCGCGTACAAGCGCGGTTTCGGTTTGCTCAGGCGTCACGCGCGGTGCTCTCCGGAAGAGGAGGTAATGTTATAGCCTAACGGACCGGCCGCAGCCAGACAGGGACGCCGGCGGCGCCATCGTCGCACCGGCGGCTAATCCGCGGCGATGGCGCGGCGACGCGGCTTGCTGCGGCCGTTGGCGAAACGGTCGAGAAGTCGAACGGCGACGCGCGGGCTGACGAAATGCGAAACGTCGCCGCCGAGAGCGCCGATCTCCTTGACGAAACGCGACGAGATGAACTGGAAGCGGTCGGAGGCCATCAAAAAGACGGTCTCGATCTCGGGGTTGAGCCGGGCATTCATGCCGGCCATCTGGAACTCGTATTCGAAATCAGAGACCGCGCGCAGCCCGCGGATGACCACGTTCGCCCCAACCGATTGGGCGAAGTTCACCAAGAGGGTGTCAAAGGCGCGCACCTCGACGCGCTCGGCGTCGCCGTTCTCGAGATGGGCGACCTCGTCGCGGACAATCTCGACCCGCTCGTCGGTTGCGAACAACGGGCCTTTCCCGTCGTTGCGGGCGACGCCGATGACCAACCGGTCGACAATCCTGACCGCCCGCCGGATGATATCCGCATGCCCGTTGGTGATCGGGTCGAACGTGCCGGGGTAGATGCCGATGCGCGGCTGGGTCATGGGTCCCCCTCGTTGGCTTGCTGGTCTTCCGTCGGAGTGTCTGAATCGTTGGCCTCTCCGTTCTCCTCGGAGACCTCCGGCAGTCGTGCCACCGAGACCACCCGCTCACCCTCGCCGACCTTGAAGATCACCACTCCCTGGCTGCGTCGGCGGGCGATGCGGATGCCGTGGACCGGGCAGCGGATCACCATCCCGCCATCGGTCACCAGCATGACCTGGTCATTGTGGCCGACCGGGAAGACGGCGACGACCGCATCGTTCGGCCGTCTCCACACCATGTTGTCGATGCCCTGGCCGCCACGCCCGGTGATGCGATACTCATAGGCCGAGGTGCGCACGCCAAAGCCGTTCTCGGTGACGCTCAGCAGGAATTCCTCCTGCTCCGCGAGGTAGGCGTAGCGCTCTTCGGAGATTGCGACCTCCGGCACCTCGTCGCTGTCCTCGGGTTCGACCGGCAATTCGGCATCTGCGTCGCTTTCCTCGTCCGTCAGCCTGCGCCGCTTGGCGGACAGACTTAAATAAGCAGCGCACTCTGCGGGCGTGGTATCTACGTGCCTCAGGATAGACATCGAGATGACCCGATCGTCGCCGAGCAGGCGGATGCCGCGCACGCCGACCGACGACCGGCCAGTGAAGACGCGCACATCGCTGACCGAAGAGCGTATCGCCTTGCTCTTGTCCGGATCTTTTTCGGTGGAGCTCATGGCAATCTTGCGGGCAGTCTTCCGGGTCGCCAGCAGCACGTCGTTCGCCTCGGTGCAGGTTGCAACCGCGATCAGCCGGTCGTCAGCGTCCTCGCCCTCGAATTTCATCGCAATTTTGCCGTTGGCGCGGACATCACCGAAATCCGACAGCGCATTGCGACGGACATAGCCGTTAGCGGTCGCAAACATCACGGTCAGGTCCGCCCAGCTCTCCTCGTCCTCCGGCAATGGCATTACCGTCGAAATCGTCTCGCCCGGCGCAAGGTTCGGCAGCAAATTAACCATCGGTCGGCCGCGCGACTGCGGCGTGCCGAGCGGCAAGCGATAGACCTTGAGCTTGTAGACCCGCCCCGAGGAGGTGAAGAACAGCACCGGCGCGAGGGTCGAGGCGACAAAAACCTCGCTGAGGAAATCCTCCTCGCGGATCGCCATCCCGGCGCGGCCGCGGCCGCCACGGCGCTGCGCGCGATAGGTCGACAGCGGCACCCGCTTGATGTAGCCGGCGTGGCTCACGGTCACGACCATGCCCTCACGCTGGATCAGCGCCTCGATATCGGCTTCGAACTCGACATCTTCGATCGCGGTCCGCCTCGGGGTCGCAAACCGCTCCTTGATCGCCAGCAGCTCGCTGCGGAGCACCTCGATCAAGCGCGCACGTGAACTCAGGATTTCGAGATAGCCGGCGATCTCGCTGATGAGACCGCGCAGCTCTTCGGCGATCTTGTCGCGCTCAAGCCCGGTCAGGCGCTGCAATCGCAAATCGAGGATCGCGCGCGCCTGTTCATCCGACAGGCGGTAGTTGCCGTCGTCAGTAACCGAGTGGCCGGGCTCCCCGACGAGCGCCACCAGTGGCGCGACATCTGCGGCGGGCCAAGCGCGGCCGACGAGACCCGCCCTGGCGGTCGCCGGGTCGGGCGCATTGCGGATCAGCGCAATGATCTCGTCGAGATTGGCGACCGCGATCAGCAGCCCGAGCAGAGTATGCGCCCGCTCCCGCGCCTTGCCGAGCAGATGGCTCGTGCGCCGTGTGATCACCTCCTCGCGGAAAGCGACAAAGGCGGCGATGATATCGCGTAGGGTCAGCAGCTCGGGCCGCCCGCCGTTCAGCGCCAGCATGTTGACGCCAAAGCTCGTCTGCAGCGCCGTGTGGCGGTAGAGCTGGTTGAGGACGATGTCCGGCTCGGCGTCGCGCTTGATTTCGATGACGATGCGCAGCCCTTCGCGGTCGCTCTCGTCGCGCAGCTCGGAGATGCCTTCGATCACCTTTTCCCGCACGGTCTCGGCGATGCGCTCGATCAGCTTCGATTTGTTGACCTGATAGGGGATCTCGGTGACGACGATCGCATCGCGGTCCTTGCGCACCTCCTCGACATGGCTCTTGGCCCGCAGAATGATCGCGCCGCGCCCGGTCTTGAAGCCGGCATGCGTCCCGGCGCGGCCCATGATGATGCCACCGGTCGGGAAATCCGGCGCCGGAACGTATTCCATCAGCTCTTCGACGGTGATCGCACCGTTGTCGAGATAGGCGCAGCACGCGTCGATCACCTCGCCCAGATTATGCGGCGGGATGTTGGTCGCCATGCCGACCGCGATGCCCTGGGCGCCGTTGACCAAGAGGTTCGGGAAACCTGCCGGCAGAACCTTGGGCTCGCGCTCGGTGTCGTCATAGTTGGGCTGAAAGTCGACCGTATCGTTGTCGAGATCGTCGAGCAGCGAATCGGCGACGCGCGCCAGCCGCGCTTCCGTGTAGCGGTAGGCCGCCGGCGGATCACCGTCCATCGACCCGAAATTGCCCTGACCGTCGATCAGCGGCAGGCGCATGGCGAAGTCCTGAGCCATGCGCACCATCGCGTCATAGATCGCGAGCTCGCCGTGTGGGTGGTATTTACCGATTACGTCGCCGACGATGCGGGCAGACTTGCGGTAGCCGCGGTTCCACTCGTTGCCGTTGACCTTCATCGAGTAGAGGATGCGGCGATGGACCGGCTTCAGCCCGTCGCGGACATCGGGAAGCGCCCGCGCGACGATTACGCTCATCGCGTAATCGAGGTACGAGCGCTTCATCTCGTCTTCGATCGTAACGGAGGTGACGTCGGGAGCGGAGGGTGGTGCGGAAGTGACTGCCAAGGCTGCTCTATAAGAAAGAAAATCGCGGCCGCACCTCGGGGCGCCGCCGCGATCTCTATATGGTCATTTCTCTGAAATATTACCGCTTTTCGCGGGTGCGAACAAACGATTTGCCCGCCGAAGCACCTCCTCCCGCCGGTGACGTGAGCGAGCGCGAATGTTTCCGCTCAGATCCGGACGAGCTGGGTTTCAATCAACGGCCGCTTACCGAAGCGCTCATTGATGACACGGCGCAGAGTGCGCCGGATCACATCACGTATCGTATCGTCGTCGCGGCGCGCGTCGGCCGGTAGGGCATCGACGGCGCGCTCGACAGCGTCGCGAAATAGCGGCGTGGCTGTGGTTGCTGCTGCCTCCTCGACCAAACCGATCATACTGATCGCAGGCGGTGCAGCGAGGCGGCCCTGCCGGTCGAGAACTACCGTGGCGACGGCACTGCCGTTCAAGGTGACGCGGCGCCGGTCCTTAAGCGCAGCACCGCCAAGCGGCAAAAGACCCTTGCCGTCGCTCGCCAGTCGGCCGACAGGCACCTCGTCGACGATGGCGGCGCCGCTCGGGGTCAACCGAACCATATCGCCGTTCTGGATGATCAGCGGCTGCGGAACTTGGCACTCCTCAGCCAGGCGGGCGTGGGCGATCAGATGGCGGGCTTCGCCATGGACCGGGATCGCCACCCGCGGGCGCACCATCTGGTACATCCGCACGAGCTCGTCGCGCGCCGGATGGCCGGAGACGTGGACGAAGTGATCCTCCTCGGTGACGATCTCGATCCCGAGCCGGACCAACGCGTTCTGCAGTCGATTTATCGACTTCTCGTTGCCGGGAATGATGCGCGACGAGAAGATCACCACATCGCCCGTCTCGAGCACGATGTTGGGATGATCCTCGCGGGCGATCCTGGCGAGTGCCGAGCGCGGCTCGCCCTGACTGCCCGTGCAGATCAGCACGATCTTGTCGCGCGGAATGTAGCCCGCCTCATCCTCGGTTAGAAACCGCGGCAGATCGGCGAGATAGCCGTTCTCGCGGGCGGCCTTGTCGATCCGCCACAGCGACCGTCCGACGAGCGCCACGTCGCGGTCATGGGCGGCGGCGGCGCGCGCGATCGTTTCGAGGCGCGCCACGTTGGAAGCAAAGCAGGCGACAGCGACCCGTGCATCGTAGCGGCCGACGAGATCGATCAGCGATCGGCGCAGAGCTGCCTCCGAGCCCGAGGTGCCCGGCCGCAATGCGTTTGTCGAGTCGCCGATCATTGCCAGCACGCCCTCATCGCCGAGCCGGCGCAGGGCCGCTTCATCCGAAGTCGGGCCGATCAGGGGATCTGGATCAAACTTCCAATCCCCGGTATGCAGCACCGTCCCGACCGGTGTGCGCAATGCCACTGCATTGGGTTCGGGGATCGAATGGGTGAGCGTCACCAGTTCGAGGTCGAACGGGCCGATCGTGAAGCGGCCCGACATCGGCACGACATTGATCTTGACCTTGTCGGCAATCCCGGCCTCGACGAGCTTTGCGCGCAGCAGTGAGGCGGTAAATGGGGTCGCCCACACCGGGCAACGCAGCTGCGTCCACAAGTAGGGAATAGCCCCGATGTGGTCCTCATGCGCGTGCGTCGCCACGATCCCAAGCAGCCGGTCGCGGCGTTCGACGATGAACGCCGGGTCGGGCATGACGACCTCGAGCCCCGGTTGCGAATCATCTCCGAAGGTGACGCCGCAATCGAGAATGAGCCAGTCCCCGGCGTAACCATAGAGGTTCAGGTTCATCCCAATCTCGCCCGCACCGCCAAGCGAGACGAAGAACAGCGCGCTCGGGTCATTGTCCGCGGAACGGGCCCCCGATCGGTGGAGGAGATCTTTCATTTGCTACTGTTTTGTTGATAGATCAGCCGAAGCCCCCACAAGGTCAGATCAGGGTCGATACGGTTGATGATCGGGGTCACGCCGTCGAACAAAGGTGCCAGACCGCCAGTGGATACAACATCCATCGGGGAGCCGAATTCCCGTTTGATGCGGTCGACGAGACCTTCGACGAGGCCGACATAGCCCCAGAAGATGCCGGACTGCATGCACGCTACGGTGCTGGTGCCGATCACCTTCTCGGTCCGGGCGATCGGCACGCTGGGTAGCTTCGCCGCCGCCATGGCGAGCGCCTGCAGTGATAGGTTTATGCCGGGCGCAATCACCCCGCCGCGGTAATTACCATCAGCGTCAACTACGTCAAAGGTGGTCGCGGTGCCGAAATCGACGACAATCAGCGGTCCCCTGTACCGGTCGTGGGCCGCCACAGTATTGACCAGACGATCGGCGCCGACCTCCTCTGGCCGGTCGACGAGCGACCGCGCACCAATCACCACACCGGGCTCGCCGACGACAAGAGGATCTCTGCGGCAATACTCGCGGCACAGCCGGCGGAGGTTGAAATTCGCCTCGGGCACGACGCTGGCGATGATCGCGCCATCAATCTGCTCCCGCGACAAACTCTGAAGCCCGAGAAGATGATCGAGCCACACCACATACTCGTCGGCTGTGCGGCGCGCGTCCGTGGCGGCGCGCCACGCCCCGGTCAAGTGAGCTCCATCCCACACGGCGAACACCGTGTTTGTATTGTTGGCATTGATCGCAAGCAGCATGTGGTCTCGTCAGCGGTTCGCCGGGAATATTTCGCCAGCCGAGATGCGCCGGATCTCGCCCGCGACTTCGAGACCCAACGCGCCGTGCTGATCTATGTCGAGGAACCGGCCGTGCAAGGTAGCGGCCTCCAGCCGCACCCGGATCGGCTCGCCGGGAGGCATCGCCTTAGCGAGCCAAGCCGTGCGTATCGGCGCGAAGCCGTCCTCGCGCCAGCGCCGCACCCAAGTGTGGAAATTTCGGGCGAACTCTTCGAGTGCCGCCGCCGGCGAGATAGGCCGCAGACCCTGTTCGGCGATCGACGTCGCCGGAAACTCAGTGTCTTGCGGCGAAGAGATAAGATTGATCCCGACGCCGAGGATGACAAACTCCGGGATCTCGCCCTCGCCCAGCTCAGATTCGAGCAGGATCCCGGCGATCTTGCGGCCGTGGACCAGCACGTCGTTCGGCCATTTGTGAGACACCCCCTCGAGCCGCTTGCTGGTCGAGCCAAGCGTGTCGCCGACCGCCAACGCCGCGACAAAGCCGAGCTGTGCCGCCCGACTTGCAGGGCAACCGGGGTGCAAGATCAGCGAAGCGTAGAGATTGCCGCGCGGTGACGCCCAGGCATGTCCGCGCCGCCCGCGGCCGGCGGTCTGCTCGAGCGCCCACACCAGCGTGCCCTCTTCCGCAGCGGCGCGCGCAAGCCGCTTTGCCTCGTCGTTGGTGCTCTCGACCGTGTCATAGCGGATCAGTCGATAGGCCGGAGGGAGCCTCGGCTGCAGATCACTCATCGGACAAAGAGCGCGGAAGCCGCGGCCTCCGCGCCCGCGACGATCGGTCCCGGGAACAAGAAAAAGAACAAGGTGATGACTGCAGTAACGAACACCACACCCTTGAGCTCGGTGGTGATCGGGCGGTCAAATGCGCCAACGGGCTCGTCGAAGTACATCACCTTGACGACCCGAAGATAGTAAAAGGCTGAGACGACGCTGGTCACGACGCCGATCACGGCGAGTCCGGCGAGCTGTGCATTGATCGCCGCGAAAAACACGTAGAACTTGGCGAAGAAACCTGCAGTCGGCGGGACGCCGCTGAGCGCGAACATGAAGATCGCCAGCGCAAGGGCGAGACCCGGCTGAGACTGCGACAGCCCGGCGAGATCCGAGATGCCCTCAAGCATCCGCCCTCTCCGACGCATGCACAATATCACCGCCCAACTGCCCACGGTCATAAAGAGATAGATCGCCAGATAGACCAGCACGCCGCGAACTCCATCGGCCGTGCCTGCGGCTAGTCCGATCAGCGCGTAGCCGACATGACCGATCGAGCTATAGGCCATCAGCCGCTTGATGTTCTGCTGGGCGATTGCAGCGACTGCGCCGAGCACCATCGACGCGATCGACAGAAAGATGATGACTTGGCGCCACTCGCCGATCAACGGACCGAACGGCGCGATCATGAAGCGAATGAAGAGAGCGAGTGCCGCCAGCTTGGGTGCCACGGCGAAGAATGCGCTGACCGGGGTCGGCGCGCCCTCATAGACATCAGGCGTCCACATGTGGAAGGGCACCGCCGAGACCTTGAAGGCTAGCCCAACGATGACGAAGACGAGACCAATCAAGATCCCGGTGTCGACCGGTGCGCCGCCGGTCAACAGCCTGGTCAGATCGTCAAAGGCGGTCGTGCCGGCAAAGCCATATATCAGCGAGGCACCGTAGAGCAGCATGCCCGAGGAGAGCGCGCCCAGGACAAAATACTTGAGCCCGGCCTCGCTCGACCGGACCGAGTCGCGGTTGAAGCTGGCGACGACGTAAAGTGCCAGATTTTGCAGCTCGAGGCCGACATAAAGGGTGATCAGGTCGTTGGCCGAGATCATCACCATCATGCCGGTCGTCGCCAACAGCAC
>DATNKF010000105.1:0-2257 GCA_035603555.1 Allostellaceae bacterium | reverse complement strand
GGAAGGCGATTGCAAGCCGCCACAGGCGATAGCGGCGCTCGAGGCCAGCGCGAGTCAATGACTTTCGAGCCCGTTGTCGAGCTCAATTCGAACGTTCTTTGCCAGCGACTGATATCGGGCAAGGGGCTTGGGCAGATCAGGCCCAAGCCTCGTTCGCGCGCGCCTGTCGCCTTGCCGCCCTGGTGGCAGTGTCGGCCGCGATCTGCGCCCGCGTCCGGCGGACACGCTTGTGCGGCGCGCGAGGCTTGTTGAGCGCCGGCACCTTGAAGCGGGGAAAGAGAGCCATCTGCCTTGCGAGCACCGGGACCTTGCGCTTGCCGTATCGGGCGCCGGTGCCGCTCTTGCTCTCGTGGCCACACATGTAGTCGCAAAGCTCCGGCTTCATCCTCGTACCGCGCACGATCTCGCGCCAGAGATGACGCCAACCGTGATTGGGCTGGACGTCCGTCACCTTCAGGGATTCGTGTACCCACTCGCCCAGCCGCTCGGCGACTTTCTGCCACTGAGGATTGGCGCCCTTTCCGCCGCGAGCGCGGGCGGGTTCGTAGAACAACGGCTTGCCGATTCTTCGCCGTTGCTCGACGTATTGGAGGAAGCCCTGGTCGATGAGGTGCTTGTGGATCGGCACGCGGCGCAGTCGCTTTGCCTGCTGGCACTCACCTCCTTCTCGCCGGCGGAGGCCAAGGGATGCATCGAGGGCGCCATCGTCGGCGGCGTCGCCGGCCACATGGCTGGCCACGGCAAGCTCGGCGCTGCGGCGGGCTGTGCGGTCGGCCACCACGAAGCCAACAAGCCAGACCCCAACAACTCGAACGCGCAGGCCCCGTCGGGACGGAAGTAGCCGATTGGACGACGCATTGCCCGCCGACGCGGAATGAACGCGCCATGAGGATCCGGTCCCATTCCGAGAGCCACATCGTCGAACTGGATGACGGCTCGCGATGGCAGATTTTTCCGGGCGACCTCGACCTCACCCTCGACTGGAAGCCAGAGACTGAGCTCTCGGTCGTGCCCATCGACGCTGACGGGCGCCGGCGGAAGGGTACGTGTGATACCTGCTGACAAAAGCTGGCCCGTCAGAGAAGTGAAATCCATTCTGAAGGACGGATAGCCGCGGCCCGCCGCAGCTTAGGGAGCGGCGCCCCCGCGCTGCCCCCTTGAAAGTCGTTACGTAGCATTAAAGGCGGGTGATTTCATGGCTGATAATGTGCGCGAGCTGCGACCCAAGACCCCCGACACTGAGAAGATCACGGTCAACCTTGGCTATGTCGACCTCGGTCACGTCGATCTCATGGTGCAGGAAGGGTTCTATTCGAACCGGACGGATTTCATCCGGACGGCCATTCGGAACCAGCTCGAACGCCACGCGGACGTCGTCAAGCAATCCACGGCTCGGAAGAGCCTGGACCTCGGTCTGCGAAATTACACCCGCGAGGATCTCGAAGCGGCGCGCCGCGCCGGCGAGATGCTGCAGATCAATGTTCTGGGCCTGGCCACCATCGCCCAGGATGTCACCGCCGAGTTGGCCCGGGCCACCATCGCCTCGGTCTCGGTGCTGGGGGCCCTTCATGCCACTCCCGCGGTCAAGGCCGCTCTCGCCGACAGAACAAGGTGAAACGATGCTGAATCAAGACACAGTTCGCGAAGCAACCCGCCTCACGCGTGGCGGCCAACTGGTCGAGGCCACCGCGCTCCTGCAGCACATGCTCCGCGGCGAGCGTGAACCAACACCGGCGTCCCGCAGCGCCGCCCAGGCTCCGCTCCCGCGGCTCGAGCCGCCGACGATCGACGCCAAGGCTGACGTCGTCGAGGAGAGGAAAAGTCGGCAGCCCACCCCCGTTCAAGGACGCACGCGCCCGGCGCCGCTCGTCGGCATGAGGAAGTTTTCCGGGCTCGGCCTGCGAGCTCCGATCGGACGCGCTCCGCCGTCCACCTCGGATATCGTGCCCGATGGCACAAAGTTCATCGCAGGCACCTTCAGCAACGCGGCGGGAAGCCGGACCTACAAGCTGTTCATTCCGAGCCGTTCTCAGGGACAACAGCTTCCTCTGGTCGTCATGCTTCACGGCTGTACCCAGTCGCCGGACGATTTCGCCGCCGGCACCCGAATGAACTTCCTGGCGGAAGAGCAGAATTGCTTCGTGGTCTATCCCGAACAGCCGAGCGGAGCCAACCAGTCAAAGTGCTGGAACTGGTTTCGCACCGGCGACCAGCGTCGCGGCGGGGGCGAACCCTCGCTGATCGCCGGCATCACCCG
>DATNKF010000104.1:0-7935 GCA_035603555.1 Allostellaceae bacterium | reverse complement strand
GGGCTCGATTGCTCCGGCGAGCTGTGCCTCTACTCGGCGCGCGGCCGCCGGGTCGCGATCGTTACCGGCGCCTCGGCCCTCCCGGTCAAATGCAGCGGGGTTGACGCGATTGTCAGCCAGGTGCCTGCCGGCTTTCGCTGCCGCTCGATGATGCCGGTCATTGATCGGATCGATGTGTGGCGGCGCGGGGCTGTCGCGCTATGGCTCGACGAAACCGGCATCATCGTCGAAAGCACAAATGAGACCCGCGGGGATCGCCCCTGGGTCCCGCATCCGCGCCCGAAGCGCCAACGCCCTCCGGCCGCTGCCGAAGATGGTTGATCTAAATCTTCACGACGCCGACATCAGCGGCCAATACCAGGAAAAAAAGCCGGGATCGAGCCGCGACGACCAATTGGCGGCGCCGGCTTCACCCGCGTCGCGAATTGCATCCGCCACGGGATCGACAGTCGCGGCCGCGGCGGTTCGTCCCGACGTTGCGGGCGCCGCCATCCGGATCAGCTGAAAGTCGGTGCGCTCGGCGAATTTCGGGATGACCCGAAGCAGCGCCACCTCGTCCGACCTCACCATCAGCCAACTTAGCGGGCCGAATTCGACGCAGCCTTCATCGTCGCCATTGCTCGGCTCGTCGAAAGACAACTCCGGATGATGCTGCAGAAAGTGCAGCACGAATTTCCAATTCCACGTCGTGCTGTAGCTCGCCCTCCTCGTCACTTTCCCATCCCTGACCCAGGCGGGGATCGGACCGGCGATTTCGTCGGAGGATGGCGGGCCGCCGGAGGCATCGACGAGGATCAAGCCGTCGCGAACGCAAACGCGGTAACTCGTCATCCGCAGCCGCGACCGGTCGGTCCGCGAGGCGAACGCCGGCTCGAGCAGCTCGCCGTCGAGGGCAAATTCCCATCCGTGATAGGGGCAGATCAGGCGTTCGGCGGCGCCCTCTTCGGCGTCGCACACCGGGTAGCCGGCGTGAATGCAGACATTGCGCAACGCGTGCAGGCTGCCGCTGCCGTCGCGGGTTACGAGCACCGAGCGGGCGGCGGCATCGAACCGGAAATAGCGGCCGTCCTCGTCGAGCCGTGTCGCGTGATCTACCGCCATCCAAGGTCGGGCAAAGATCCGTTCGCGCTCGGCGGCGAAGACATCGGCTTCGTGAAACAAGGCCGGATCGGGCACAACCTTGCCCGCACCGCCCAGCTGCTCGCCCAGAGCGGCGACGCTGGCAGGAAGATCCATCGACAAGTCCGCTGATCGTCTGTTGGGTCGAGCGCCCAGAGTGACTGGACGATCCAGCCGCGTCAAAGGGTTTGTGGGCAGTGTTCCGGTCGGTCTCGGCGCAGGCTCCACCCGTCGCCGCCGCTAGCGGCGGAGACCGGCCGGTGCCGAGATCACCCCGTACCGGTCTCGTTCGCAGGTATCTGTGCCGGCAATGGACGCAACGGCGATCCGAAGCGAAAGACCAAAACCTAGAGGCTCGCGGCGACCTGTGAGAAGACGCCGCTGAGGTCGGTGCCGACGGTTCCCATGACGACGACGGCGGCGACCGCGATCAGCGCCGCGATCAGGCCGTATTCGATTGCGGTTACGCCCTGTTCATCTTTAATCGCGCGAGGAACGGTCCCGCTTTCGACAGCTCCCTTCGTAATCTGGTCCAGCAAAAGTGACAAACTGTTCATCATCATCTCCGCAACAATCTTCCGCGGCGATATTGGGCAGAAAGTGTTAGCGAATAGTTACTCGGTCAAATTTATCGTTCAATCGTTTAAGTTAATAGATGCAGGTCGATGAATTGTTTCACATTTCACAGAGCGCGGTTTGTAATATAACCTGGTAGAGAGTGGTACATCGAACGGTCTCACCCTCTGGGGTTACACATCGATTCGCAAGCGCCATACTCAGGCCGCAAAAGGTTTCGACCGTTTGCGCCTCCAAATTCCATTCTTTACAATAAATCGGGCATCGAACTGTTACTACGATCGCGGCAGACGGCAGAAATACACCGTTGCCGAACAGGCGTAGGCTAAGTCGGAGAAAAGAGATGACCTATCGAATTTTCTATAGCGACGGGTCGGCGGGTGCCATCACCGGCGGGTGCGAAGCGGAGACCAGCCTGGTGGAGGAGTACCGGCCGGAGCCCGAAGCGCTAGGCAGAGCGCGCGAGCTGCTCGAAGCAGGCGAGCATGACGCCATCTCGGTTCGCGACAGCTCTGGAAATGTTCTGTATGGCGTTTGCCTCCAACTGAGGCTGGGATTTTTAGCCGAATAGGGACGGCGCCGGACATGGAAAAGGTGGCGCCCTAGGCGTAGCGGACCCAGATCCGTCGCTGACCGAGCTCGCGGTGGGGTTCTGGGCTATGCCCGAGCTACTTCGCCGGCTCCAGCGCCACAGGTGCCGGTGCGGCTCGTGCGGCCTCCAACTCGGCGGCCTTCTTCTCGACCAGCTCGACGAGATGGTCGACGATGTCAGCATCCTTCAGGCGGTGGTCGGTCAAGCCGCTGATATACACTTGGTGCGTGCCATTGCCGCCGCCGGTGAAGCCGATATCGGTCTCGCGCGCCTCGCCCGGACCGTTGACGACGCACCCGATGACCGACACGGTCAACGGTGTGGTGATGTGGGCGAGTCGTTCCTCGAGCCGCTCGACGGTCTTGATGACCTCGAATTGCTGGCGCGCGCAGGACGGGCATGAAATCACGGTGACCCCACGCCGCCGCAGGTTCAGCGCCTTCAGCATCTCGAAGCCGGCTTTGACCTCCTCGACCGGATCGGCCGAGAGCGAAACCCGGATCGTGTCGCCGATCCCCGACCACAGGAGCATGCCGAGCCCGATCGAGGACTTGACCGTGCCGCTGCGCAAGGCGCCAGCCTCGGTGATCCCCAGATGGAGCGGGTAGTCGCAGGCTTCGGCGAGCTGCTGATAGGCAGCGACTGCGAGAAACACGTCCGACGCCTTGCACGAGATCTTGAACTCGAAGAAGTCGTTGTCCTCGAGAATCCTAGCGTGGTTGAGCGCGCTCTCGACCATCGCCTCGGGGCAAGGCTCGCCGTAGCGTTCGAGGAGGTCGCGTTCGAGCGAGCCGGCATTGACGCCGATCCGCATCGAGCAGCCGTGGTCCTTAGCTGCTTTGATCACCTCGCGGACGCGCGCGGCCGAGCCGATGTTGCCGGGGTTGATGCGCAGGCAGGCGGCACCACTCTCCGCCGCCTCGATCGCCCGCTTGTAGTGGAAATGGATGTCGGCGACGATCGGCACCGTCACTTGCCGGACGATTTCCTTCAATGCCAGCGCGGACTCCTGGTCGGGGCAGGAGACCCGGACGATATCCGCGCCCGCCTCTTCGAGAGCCCGGACCTGGGCGACCGTGGCCTCGACATTGCTGGTCACGGTGTTGGTCATCGACTGCACGGTGATCGGCGCATCCCCGCCGACCGGCACCTTGCCGACATAAACCTTACGGCATTGACGGCGCTGGATGTCGCGATAGGGCCTGACGCTCATCGTCAAATCTCGCGCGGTTGATAGGCTGGCCTCAGCTTATAAACGGGTTGATGCTGGGCAACAATCCAGCCCGAGCTCACCCGCCGACGGCGGTCTTTGAGATCAGCGCCTGCGGCTCGAGCCGAACCGTGCGAATCGCCCCGCTGGGGCCGATCGACGGGGTCGGCTTGCCGTCGACCGTAATCTCGAGACCGCCGGCGTTGCCCGTGCGCATCGACACTCCCGGCTGGTTGGGCACGAGGTAGGTTTCACCGGCCTTCAGCACCCGCGTGAAGAGCGGGGATTGGTCGGTACCGCGTATCTGGATCCAGCTGTCGGCGGTTGCCCGGATGACGATGCGCGCGGTTCCGTCGGCGACGCCGTAAGCGTGCTGCGCATCGGCGGGGAGCGGTGAGGGTGGGTCGGGCGGGAGCGAGGGCGTTGCCGGGGGTGCGCCGGCCCAGCTGTCGGCCGTAGCGGGCTCGGATTTAGGCGGGCCGGGTGCCGGGGCGATCTGATCCTCCGCCACAGCCTCAGCAGTTAACGGCACGGGCGGCTCGCCTCCGGGCTGGCGCGGAGGCGGCGCTGCGAGCTCGGGCGGCACCTCGATAACGCGTACAGGACGCGAGCGGTCGCTGGTCGACACATAGTACCAGGTGCCGTACCCGCACAGCGCTAAGATCAGCGCCACCAGGAGCATCCCTCCGCCGGGAATGCTGCGTTCGCCAAGCGGCATCGGAAAAGCAAGATCGGGCTTCGTGTCGAGCACCGCCGACTCCGCCTTGAAGCGGCGCAAGATCTCGTTGCCGTCAAGCCCCAGGTGGTCGCCGTAGGCGCGCACAAAGCCGATCGCGTAGGCCGGGCCAGGGAGGAGATCCGGACGCCCAGCCTCTAGCGCCGCCAGATAGCCGGGTTTGATCTTCAGCGCCGCGGCGACATCGTCCAGGTCGAGGCCGAGCGCCTCTCGTTGCTGACGCAGCAAATCCCCGGCGGATCGCGGACCGAACGGGGAAGCGGCTTCGCCGTCGGGCAGATCCTCCATGAAGGGGGTCTTGAGACGCCGGAACAACGCCATGCTGTGATCCCGCTGCAGCGCCACTTTAACCATGGACGCCGGCTTGTGTCCAACCGCCAGGCAGAGCAGAGGGGAACCTCGACTCAGCCTCTCACAAGGCGACGGCGTGGTCCCGCGCGTAGGCTTCGAGTTTGGGTCGGAGCGAATGATCCGGCCGGCCCCCGATCTCCTGGAGATAGCCGGCCACGGCGGTCGCATCCAGGCTGCGGATCATCGTCTTGACCGGGCCGATAGCGGTCGCCGCCATCGACAACGTCCTGAAGCCCAGCGCGATCAGCGCCATCGCTTCGAGCGGGTTGCCGGCCATCTCGCCGCACATGCTGAGCGGCACTCCGGCATCGCGGGCCTGGGTGATGACTTCGCGGAAGAGAGCAAGCATCGGCATCGAGAGGGGATCGTAGCGATCGGCCAAACGCGGATTGCCGCGGTCACAGGCAAAAAGGAACTGCGCCAGATCATTGGTCCCGATGGAGAGGAAGTCGATCCGCTGGCACAGTGCGGGCAATTGCCACAACAGCGCCGGCACCTCGAGCATGACCCCGATCTTGATCGGCTCTGGCAGGGCCCTACCCTCCTTCGCGGCGCGGGCGAGCTCCATGTCGAAAATTGCGCGGGCGCGATCGAGCTCGGCGACCTCGGCGATCATTGGAAACTTGACGAACAATGGCCGCGCCCCCGCCGCTCGGATCAATGCCCGCAGCTGTTGTCTCAGCATGGCCGGGCGATCGAGCCCGATGCGGATTGCCCGCCAACCCATCGCCGGGTTGTCTTCTGCCGCGTGCGTCAGGTAGGGCAATACCTTGTCACCGCCGATATCCAAGGTGCGGAAAACCACCGGGCGGTTTTCCGCCTGATCGAATACGCTCCGATAGAACTCGGTCTGCTCGACGACCCCGGGGAAGCTGTCCCGCACCATGAACGGGATCTCGGTGCGAAAGAGCCCGATCCCTTCTGCGCCGGTCGCCCGGAGCTGGGGCAGGTCGATCAGCAGCCCTGCATTGAGCTGCAACTTGATCGCTATTCCGTCAAGGGTGATGGGCGGTGCCGAGCGCAAGGTGTCGTAAAAGGCGCGGCGTCGCGATCGGGCCTCAACTGTCGCCGCCACCGATTGGCGGATGTGGTCGCTCGGTCGGATCAAAACCTGGGCGTGATCGCCGTCGACAATGACGATGTCGCCCGTCTCGATCCTGCTTGTCGCATCCTGGACCCGCCCAACGACGGGAATGTCGAAGGCCCGCGCGATGATGGCGACATGCGCGGTCGGCGATCCTTCCTCGAGCACGAGGCCCGTGATCCGCCAGCGTGCGTAATCCATCAGCTCGGCCGGGCCCATGGCGCGGGCGACCAAAATGAACTCGGGTGGCAGCTCGGCCCACGCCGCACTCGGCGGATCCCCGGAAAGATGGTGTTGGAGACGGTTTGCGAGATCTTCGAGATCGTGGAGACGCTCGCGCAAATAGGGATCGGTGGCCTGCATCATGCGCGAGCGAGTATCTTCGCGGACTTTCTGCACCGCCGCCTCGGCGGTCAGGCCGCTGCGGATCGCATCCGCGATGCGGCCGACCCACCCGCGATCCGCGGCGAACATGCGATAGCTTTCCAGGATGTCGCGGTGCTCGCCGATGCCGAGATCGCGGCTCGTCGCGACGAGCTCATCTATCGCCTCACGCATCGCCGCAACGGCGTGGCGCAACCGCGCGAGCTCGGCGGCGGCGTCCTCGGCGACGACTTGCCGGATCAGCAGCTTGGGTTCGTGCAGCACGGCAGGTCCCATCGCCAGCCCCGGGTTTAGCCTGATGCCGACGAGACGAACCGGGAGCATGCCGCCCCCCTGACCCCGCGCGATTTCCAGCGGGTTGACGAGTTCGCCTCTAGCCGCGAGTTCGGCGACCACCATCGCGATCGTCTGCAGCACCTCGATCTCGTCCTCGGTATAATGTCGTAACGAGCGGTTCTGCACGACCAGCACACCGAGCACCCGGCCGCCGCGGAGGATCGGCACACCCATCAGCGAGTGGTAGTGCTCTTCGCCGGTTTCTGGGCGGTAGGCGAAATCAGGATGAGATTGCGCGTCGGCAAGGGCGAGCGGTCGCGCCGTCGCGGCGATGACGCCAACCAGGCCTTCGCCGACGCGCAGCCTCGTCCGGTGGACGGCTTCCGGCCGCAGCCCTTCAGTAGCGAAGAGCTCGAGCACCTCGCCTGCGCGCATGACGTAAGCCGAGCAGACCTCGGCCACCATCTCCGCAGCGATGATCCGGACGATGCGGTCGAGCCGCTCCTGAGGGGTGCCCGAACCTGCCATGATGTCCCGAAGCCGGCGCAGCAGGCGGCGAGTTCCGCTGACGCTCCCTCCAGCTTCAATCATCCCGACGCGTCTTGCCCCCTCGACAAATTGCGACGGACCGAACCGCTTGATCGGAAGCGCGTTCGCAGCGGGCAGCAAGCACCTCGAGCGCTTGGCCGACGAGCTCCTCGAGGATCTCGACAGTGCTCTGTTCGCGGGTCACAAAGCCGACACTCTGGCCCGCCATCAGCGACCCTGCTTCGATGTCGCCGTCAATGACCGCGCGTCGCAGCGCACCGGCCCAGAAATGCTCGATCTCGAGTTGTGCTGCTTTTTGCGACAGTTCACCCCGCATGAACCGGTCGATCACCCGGCGTTGCATCGCAGTGAAGCGATCGGTTGCCGGATTATGCAATGCGCGAACCGGGATCACCGGGAAATGCGGATCGAGCTGGACCGAAGCGACGGCATCGCGTGCCGCGGCGCGGATGAAAGCCTGCTTGAAGCGCGGGTGGGCGATCGATTCGTGGGCACACACAAAGCGGGTACCGAGCTGGACACCGGCGGCGCCCATTTCGAGGTAGGCGAGCATCGCCTCCCCCCGGCCGATTCCACCCGCGACGAAGACCGGTACACTGGCGAGGTGCGGCAAAATCTCTTGGGCCAGCACCCCCGTTGAAACGGGCCCGACGTGCCCGCCCGCCTCGTTGCCCTCGATGACGATTGCGTCCACGCCCATGCGGACCAGCTTGCGGGCAAAGCCGAGCGCCGGCGCGAAGCAAAAAACCCGTGCACCCCCTTGTTTGATCCGGCCCACCGCCGCACTGCTGGGGAGCCCGCCCGCCAGCACGACATGACCGACGCGATGGTCGGTGCAGACATCGATCAGCTCCAAAAGCTGAGGGTGCAGGGTAATTAGGTTGACACCGAAGGGTCGCGTCGTCATCGCCCTGGTTGCGCCGATCTCAAGGGACAGCAGCTCCGGTGACATGGATCCCGAAGCGATCACCCCGAAACCACCGGCATTGGAAATGGCGGCGACCAGGTTTCGCTCCGACACCCAGGTCATCGCCCCGCCCATTATCGCGATCTCGCAA
>DATNKF010000103.1:0-8185 GCA_035603555.1 Allostellaceae bacterium | reverse complement strand
ACTGACTGACAGCCTCCCGGAGGAGGAAACCAGGACTGCGCGGCTGCCTGTTTCGCCGAGCGCCAGCCGGCACATCGCAGCCGGAACTAACCAGACTCGCGCAGATCGGACCCCCGCCTGGTCGACCCGGCGGACCCGCAGCGCTGTCGAGCGAAAGCCGGCCGAAGCGGCATCCGTCTGAGGGCGTCGCCCCTCGCGCGCGTCTTACAGGCTCTCCCCGTTGCGGGTTATCCGTCGGCAGCATTGCCGGCGCGGCGAGGCCGTTCTGTGCATTTTTCACCCCCTGTTGCCGTTGGACGATGACCGTTTTCCCCGAGATTGCCGCACGCATCCGCTTGTCCTCGGGCGACATCTCCCGCCTGCGGGTCGATGCGATCGTCAATGCGGCGAACACCTCGCTGCTCGGCGGCGGTGGAGTCGATGGCGCGATCCACCGGGCTGCGGGGCCTGAGCTTCTTGCCGAATGCCGTAGACTGGGCGGCTGTCCACCAGGGGAGGCGCGGCTCACCGGCGGGCATCGTCTGCCAGCCTCCCATATCATCCACACGGTCGGGCCGATCTGGCGGGGCGGAACTGCCGGTGAGCAACAGCTCCTCGAAAGCTGTTATCGCTCCTGCCTGGAGATCGCGGGTCGGGAGGGATTTCGCGATATCGCGTTCCCGGCAATCGCAACCGGGATTTATGGCTTTCCACGAGAGCCAGCCGCCCGCATTGCCGTCGCTGCCGTGGGCGCACATCTGGCCCGACAGCAGTTTCCGGAGCTGGTGAGGTTTGTCTGTTTCGATGCGCCCACGCTGGACGCCTACCGGGAAGCGCTCGGGGTGAAGATCTAATGCTCGGGTGAAGATCTAATAGGGCCAGTCTCCTCCCGGAGCCAACATCACCAGATTACGATGCCGAATCGGCTGGCTCGCGGGTCGCCGTGTGGGACATGTGTCCTCTTCAATTTTTCGCGTACCGATTTCATCCGGCCCCTTGCGGAGACCGGACCTTCGCCCATATGCGCCTTCGTGTGCTATATTATCAATATAAGATGGATTTATATGCTAACATCACAAGAAAGAGAGTGGCGGCCGAATTCCGCTGCCAATTCCCCGCCGACGCCCCAAAATTCCGCTGTCGGCCGATTTGCGAAACCGTCTCAAGCCATTGATATTTTTACATTTTTTGTATGTCGGAGAGGCGATTTTCGGGCCTTACAACAGGTTTTTTCCCTGCCGGCAGGGAGAATACCCGACCGGATCCGCGTTGGTCCGACCGTCCGGGAAGGGGAGAGAAAGACCAGATCGTCCGCTCGGGTCGATTGCCGGCTTGCAAAGGCGCCGGCGATTGGTAAGGATCGGGCCCTCGCCTCCGGGATGCAGTACCGGTGAGGGGTTTGGCTCTTTCGGCCGATCGCGGGCCGGGCTGTCGAATCGCCCGCCGATTTTAGATCGGCAATCAGATGTTCGGAAGAATGTTGGGCTTGCTGTCCGCAGACATGGCGATCGATCTCGGCACGGCAAACACCCTCGTCTATGTGAAGGGGCGGGGGATCGTGCTGAACGAACCGTCGGTCGTGGCGATCGCCAGCGTTCGGGGCAGAAAACAGGTGCTTGCGGTCGGCGAGGAGGCAAAATTGATGCTAGGCCGCACGCCGGGCAACATTCAGGCGATCCGTCCGCTGCGCGACGGCGTCATCGCCGATTTCGAGGTGACGGAGGAAATGATCAAGCATTTCATCCGTAAGGTGCACAACCGGCGCAGTTTTGCCACGCCACAGATCATTGTCTGCGTGCCGTCGGGCTCGACCGCGGTGGAGCGGCGGGCGATCCAGGAATCCGCCGAGAGTGCAGGCGCCAGGCGGGTCTTCTTGATCGAGGAGCCGATGGCCGCAGCGATCGGCGCCGGCCTTCCGGTGACCGAGCCCACGGGCTCGATGGTCGTCGATGTCGGAGGTGGAACGACGGAGGTAGCGGTGCTCTCCCTGGGCGGCATCGTCTATTGCCGCTCGGTGCGGGTCGGGGGCGACAAGATGGACGAAGCGGTCATCGGCTATATCCGCCGCAACCATAATCTCCTCGTTGGCGAGAGCAGCGCCGAGCGGATCAAGAAGGAGATAGGCTCCGCCTGCATGCCCGAGGACGGCGAGGGGCGCGTAATGGAGATCAAGGGGCGCGACCTGATGAACGGGGTGCCCAAGGAAATCGTGATCAGTGAGCGCCAGATCTCCGAAAGCCTCGCCGAACCGGTAGGCTCGATCGTCGAGGCGGTCAAGGTAGCGCTCGAGCACACCGCTCCCGAACTCGCCGCCGATATCGTCGATAAGGGGATCGTGTTGACTGGCGGCGGCGCGCTGCTCAGCAATCTTGACCTGGTGCTGCGGCATGCCACCGGGCTGCCGGTCTCGATCGCTGACGATCCGCTGACTTGTGTGGCGCTAGGTACCGGCCGTGCTCTTGAAGAGATGAAGACACTGAGGAACGTGTTGGTTAACATGTGGTAGGACGCTTGCATTTTGGGGGTGTAGGGGGACGTTATGACTGCAGATGGTGGCGCTAGGCAGCGAGCACTGTCTTGTGCTGGCCCGCGGAAACGCGCTCGCGTCAACAGGTGTGTCCCGAATCTACCGCGCGGCATCGAGCGAGCGCGGTGATCCGGCTGTCGCCGCTCCGCCGCACGAGCTTGCAGCGGGTCGCTTTCCCGCTTCTTGTTCTGTTGTCGGTGACCATGATCATACTCGGCAAGGCCGATCAGGTTATGCTTGAGTCGCTCCGGATCGCAGTTGCTGACGCCGCCGCTCCCGCGCTCGAAATCCTGTCGCGGCCGCTTTCCGCCCTCGCTGATCTTGCAACTCGCGCGCGGCGCCTTGTCTCAGTTTATCAGGAGAATGACCGCTTGGCGGAGGAGAACGAGAGGCTGATGGGTTGGCAGCAGGCCGCCTTGAAGCTTGCCTCCGAGAATTCCCAGCTGCGCGGGTTGCTGAAACTGACTCCAGAACCGACGGCCACCTATTTAACCGCCCGAGTGGTCGCCAACTCAGGGGGTGCCTATGTCCGTAGCTTGATGGTTTATGCAGGCAGCGAGAACGGCGTCGCGCGCGGCCAGGCCGCCGTTACTGGCGACGGCCTGGTTGGGCGGGTTTCGGAAGTGGGGAGCCGGGCCGCGCGGGTTCTCCTCGTCACCGACCTGAACTCTCGCGTGCCGGTGATCGTGGAGGGTTCTCAGCAGCGCGCTTTGCTGGCCGGCGATAACTCCGAACGCCCCTACCTGCGCTACCTCGATACCGGCGCTGCGATCAGAATCGGCGATCGGATCGTCACCTCGGGGCAGGGCGGAGTCTTTCCACCGGGGTTGCCAGTCGGCGTCGTCGCCTCCGTGGACGGAGGGGCGCCTCGTGTCGAGCCCTATGTCGAGCTGTCGCGGGTGGGGTATCTACGAATTGTCGATTATGGGCTTGCCGATGCACTGCCCAAGCCCGTACCGATCGTCCCGCGCGGCGGCCGGCGTGGCGAACGGTCCGCAGATGGCCAGCAGGCCCGGCGCTAAATACGGGGTGGTCTTGAAGGCCGTCACCGCACCAACTCGACAGCGCGTCGACAACGCGGCCGCGCGTTTGCTGCCGATCGTAACCACGCTGATGGCGATGATCATTTCGATCCAGCCGGCGCCAATCCCGGGGTACGCCGCGGTCGCCCCTGCCTTTACCCTGATGGCGGTTTATCATTGGACGATCTACCGGCCGAAACTGCTGCCGCCGCTGTCGGTCTTTCTGATCGGTGTCACCCAGGACCTGCTGACCGGTACGCCTGCGGGCGTCAGCGCCTTCGTCATGCTGCTCGCCCGGGCAATAGTGCTGCGGCTCCGGCGCCACTTTGTTAATCGACCGTTTCCGTTTGTATGGATCGGCTTCACGATGCTGAGCGGGGGTGTAATGCTGTTCCTCTGGGCCCTCTATTGCCTACTCGACCGCACGCTTATCGATTTCCGTGGTACCATTTTTCGCGCAGTTTTGACGATTTCATTGTTTCCGGCGGCGAGCTTCCTGCTGGGCCGCACCCAGCGTTCCTTGATGAGCACCGGCTGACCGGTGCCGGGAGATCGAGCAGCTGCGCCGACGATGCGGCCCGAAGCGCAGCGTCAAAGACTTCTGAGCCGGCGGGCAGCACTTCTCGGGACCGGCCAAGTAATCCTGCTCGGTGCCCTCGCAGGACGCATGTACGACCTCCAGATCCTGGAGTCGGATCGTTATTCGATGCTGGCGGATGAGAACCGCATCAGTTTGCGGCTTCTGCCGCCGCCGCGCGGGCGCATCCTCGACCGTTTTGGTGTTGCTCTCGCCGACAATCACCAGAACTACCGCCTCGTCATCGTCGCAGAGCAGGCCGGAGATATCGCGGCCACGCTAGAGGCTCTCGCTTCGCTGATCGAGATCGGAGAGACGGACCGCCGCCGGGTAATTCGTGACGTTCGGCGCAAGCATCCTTTTGTGCCAATCGTGGTTCGCGCCAATCTCGGCTGGGAGGACATGGCGCGCGTTGAGGTCGCCATACCGGAGCTGCCGGGCGTCGCAATCGAACAAGGCCTCACCCGATTTTATCCGTTGGGTCCGAGCGCAGCGCATGTCATCGGGTATGTTGCTGCGGTGTCGGAGGCTGAGCTAACCGGCGACCCCTTGTTAGAACTGCCCGATTTCCGTATCGGTAAGAACGGCGTCGAGAAATCCCAAGATAGCGAGTTGCGGGGCGGTGCGGGGACCAGCCAGGTCGAGGTCAACGCGTTTGGCCGCATCGTGCGCGAGCTGGGGCGGGTCCCCGGCAGACCGGGGAAGGATATGGTGATCTGCCTCGATGCGGTGATGCAGGATTTTATGACGCGTCGTTGCGGTGCCGAGGAAAGCGTGGCGAGCGTCCTGCTCGACGCGGTGAACGGCGACATACTCGCTCTCGTCTCGAGCCCGAGCTTCGATCCGGCGTCGTTCTCCGGGCTTACCTCCGCGATGTGGCAGCTGCTCTCGACGGATGCACGCAACCCATTGTCGAACAAAGTGATCGCTGGGGTCTATCCGCCGGGGTCGACGTTCAAGCCGGTGGTTGCGGCGGCGGCGCTGGATGCCGGAGTGCTGACCCCGGAGACCGCGGTGTCCTGTTCGGGGCATCTCGCGCTTGGCGACGCCACGTTCCACTGCTGGCGCAAGGGCGGTCACGGCACGATCCGTCTGAGAGACGCCATCAAGAAATCTTGCGATGTCTTCTTTTACGAGACCGCGCGGCGGGTGGGGATCGATCGGCTCGCGGCGATGGCGCGCCGGTTCGGATTCGGTGCCGTGCTCGGTCTCGACATTCCCGGCGAGCGCCCCGGCCTGATTCCCAGTCGGGAATGGAAGCTAGCGACCTCCGGCGCTGCCTGGTCGCAAGGCGAAACCCTGATCGCCGGGATTGGACAGGGGGCAGTGCTGGCGACGCCGTTGCAAATTGCGGTTATGGTAGCGCGGCTTGTCACCGGACGGGCGGTCGTCCCGCGCCTCGTGCGGGCCGAGGGCGTGCTGTCGCCGGGCGGCGACCGTATCCGAGAGGAGTTTTCTGCGCTTGGCGTCAGCCCGCGAGTGCTCGCCCTCGTCCTCGACGGGATGAATGCGGTCGTCAACGAGCAGGGCGGCACGGCCTACGCCGAACGCATCACCGATGCCGGATTCGCCATGGGCGGCAAGTCAGGCACTTCGCAGGTGCGAGCGATCAGCGAGTACGAGCATGAGCACGGGCTGCGCAAGACCAGCCAGATCCCCTGGAAGGAGCGCGACCATGCGCTGTTCGTCGCCTTCGCACCGGTTGAGGCGCCGCGCTACGTCTGTGCGACTGTAGTCGAGCACGGCGGGGTCCGAGGCGGCCACGGTTCCGAGGTGGCCGGACCGATCTGCCGCGATGTTCTGCGTGAGGCGCAACGACGCGACCCCGCCCGGCGGGTTCCGAGCGGGGACACCTTCGCTGACCTTCCCATGCCGACCTGGCCCGGGCCGCTGCGTTCAAATGGGGCAGGCGGCTGAGCTGTGGCGAACCTGTCGTCCGATTTCGGCCGCCGTGAGCTGCGGTTCTGGGAAAAGGTGAGGGGTCTCAGCTGGGGGCTGGTGCTGCTGGTCGGCGTGGCCGCGTGTTTCGGTGTCGCCGTGCTGTATTCGGCGGCCGACGGTAGTATGGATCCGTGGGCAGCCAAGCAGACTACACGCTTTGCTGTCGCTTTGATCCTGATGATTGGCGTGGCGCTTGTCGACATCCGCCATTGGTTTCGGATCGCTTATTGGGCCTACGCCGCCGGGCTTGTGTTGGTGATCGCCGTCGATATGCGCGGCTTCGTCGGCATGGGAGCCCAGCGTTGGATCGACCTCGGCCTGATCCAGTTGCAGCCTTCCGCGCTGATGAACGTGGCGATGGTGTTGGCGCTGTCGCGCTATTTCCATAGTCTCAGTGACGAGGATGTCGGCCGCATCCGCTATTGGATTCTTCCCGGCTTGATGGTTCTTGTGCCGGCGGCGCTGGTCCTCAAACAGCCGGATCTCGGCACCGCGACCATGCTGTTGATGGGCGGCGCCTCGCTGTTTTTCACCGCCGGGATGCCCCTGCGTTTTCTACTGACGGCGGCGATCGCCGCCGCTGCGGCGCTTCCCGGGATCTGGCATTTGTTGCGCGATTATCAAAAGAATCGGATCTATACATTCCTTGACCCGGACACCGACCCGCTTGGCGCCGGCTATCATATACTGCAGTCAAAGATCGCTCTCGGTTCCGGCGGATTGTTCGGCAAGGGTTTCCTTCAAGGCAGCCAGAGCCATTTGAGCTTTCTGCCGGAGAAGCAAACCGACTTCATTTTTACCACGCTTGCGGAGGAGTTCGGCTTCGCCGGGGGACTCGGGCTGCTTGTTCTCTATAGCCTGATCATCGTCTACGGCTTTGCGATCTCGCTTAGAAGCCGCAATCACTTCGGCCGCCTGCTGGGCCTCGGGATCATCACTAGCTTTTTCCTTTATTTCTTTATCAACACCGGGATGGTGATGGGCCTGCTCCCAGTTGTTGGCGTGCCCCTGCCGTTGATTTCCTATGGCGGTACGGCGATGCTCGCGGTGATGCTCGGCTTCGGCCTCCTCATCAACGTCGGCGTCCACGGCGACACGCGCCTCAGTCGCGGCGGCGACAGCCGGCCGAGTTAGCGGACGCCGTCCGCCGAAGCGGGCCGCGCAGATTTTTCGTCGCGCGGCCGCGTCACACCGCATAGAATCGCAGCCGCGGGCGATGGCGGCGATGCGGAGGAAGATTAATGGCGGAGAAGGATCCGGCGGAAAGCGGCCGCCGCCTGCACGTGACGACATTGCTGGTGGCCTCACGGCGCGCGCTCGATAACGCGCTGGCCGAACTTGGTTTTCCTGAGGATGACGACCGGGTCGTGGAGCATGACGGCCGCCTCGCCTTCCTCACCTGCTCGCACGAGGAAGATTGCGACGATATGTTCGCGCTGATCACGGAGCTGTCGGCGCGCGGCGAGAGCTGGGAGCTGCAATCGCGCATCGATGCCGAAGCCGGCCGCGCCATTTACCAGTCGTTCGCGCGCTATCGGCCGGTTGAAGCGGTCGATGCCGCGGTCGAGGAGGAGCAGGAGCCGGAGACCTCGGAAACGCCTGTCCATGACATCGAGACCGCCGAAGGCTTGCAGGCGTTGAAACGGATCTTGAAACGGATCGAACCGGCCGACGCGTTTGCCACCATCCGTCCCGGCCGCGACGGCCGCGCCACTGCCCGTGTGCTACGGCGCGGGTCCCGCCGGGTGATCGCGGCGGCGAGCGGCGCAGACGAATCGACCCTGCGCAGCGTGATCCGCGAGATCTTGCCCAATGTCATGCTCGATGTGGCAATGAAGCCCCCCGGGTAGCCTCGCCTCACCGCGTTGCGCCCGCTGCGGTTGCACCGGCTGTCGGGACTGACCGGGCTCGTCCATGATCGCACGGTGCGGCTCGCCGTCACCGGGCTCAGCGGGTCCGGCAAGACCGCGTTCATCACCAGCCTCGTCTCCAACCTGTTGAACACTGCGGGCCGGCCGGGCCGCTTTCCGTTCCTGCGCTCCGCCGCAGAGCGGCGGATCGTCGGGGCCAAGCTGCTTGCATCCGATGACGCAACGATCAGCCAATTTCCGGTTCACCACACGATCGCAGCACTAGCCG
>DATNKF010000102.1:0-5841 GCA_035603555.1 Allostellaceae bacterium | reverse complement strand
GGCGGG
Organism: Allostellaceae bacterium; assembly: GCA_035603555.1. Taxonomy (GTDB): domain Bacteria; phylum Pseudomonadota; class Alphaproteobacteria; order ATCC43930; family CGMCC-115725; genus AP-15. The sequence goes on along the minus strand of DATNKF010000102.1, from coordinate 5,835 downwards.
TGCGGCCGGTGGTGCTGCGAGAGAGGGCACAGGCTCCACTCGCGGATCACCCTCGATGCGGGAGGCCACATCCCGAATTGCGGCCTTGCCTGTTGACAATACCTTGCTCAGCGCGATTTGGGAAAACTCCCTGATGGCGCCGATGGCGGCGGCGACTGGATCGGTGACAGGAGTTTTTTGCGCGACGACGCTGATGCCGGCGGCTACCCCGATCGCGGTGGCTGCAAGCCAGAAGCGAACATGCGGGGAAACCCGCCGCGCCACGGCGGCGCGTGACGATGCGGGGGTCGGCGACTGCGCAACGTCCGCGATGGCCGGCGGCAGTTGCTCGCTCTCGATATCCTTGCGGAAAAGGGCAGGTTTGCGGCGCATTCTGCGAAGGGTGGCCCGATCCGACCACCGAGACTCTATGCGCGGCTTCAGCTGAGCGAGGGACTCTGTTAGCGGCTGTGCGGGGAGCGTTAGATTTTGCCCCCTGGGTGATGTCTTTTTGAGGAGCTCGAGCCCAGCGGATGTATACCAACAGAAATCCAAGGATGGCGGCGCTCCGGCCCCGTTTGACGGCGGCGGGGTGATGATCACCGCGTGCCCGGTCGACGCGCGTTCGAAGTCCTCGCGCGGCACAAAGAGGATTTTCCCGTAACGGTCGGCTGGATCCCAGACGGCAACCTCCGAGGCTCCGTCGCGTCCGCCCCCCGTCACGACGATGACATTGGTGTTTTTGAGAACAGCGAGTACTGGGTGACTGGACGCCGCCTTCTGCAGATCCCGCCAGTCCAGTCGGGCATGCTCGGCCTTAAACCCGAGTTCGCCCGCCAGTTCGATAAGGCGCGAGACGGACAGGGTATCGCCGTCGACGACATTGCCGCAGTCCCCTCCCCCAAAACCGAGATCCGCACCGCTCTGAACGCCCAGCTGGAGGAGGCAGGAAAATGCCGCATCGCAGGACGCGCGGGGCTCCTGCGAAGCTTCGGTCGGAAAGTCACCAGTCAAAGCCGTTCCCAAAGGGCACCGGAAGACGCAATCACATAGTTAAAGTGTCCGGTAGCATGGAGGACGCACGACCACAGATAACCGCCGCCGCGCTTCGGCAAGCGAATAATACTCGATATGCCATCTGTTGTCGAGGATAGGCATGGGCGAGCTGGCAAGCCGTAAGGCAGTTGCTGGTTGAAGTTAACGCTCTGCATCGGCGGCCGGGCGATCGCTCGGTGGTCCAAGAGCGCTGGGGCAAGATCGAGAGATTGTATCGACTTCCATTGAAGAGAGGATGCGCTCGAAGGCATCGCAGCACTATATCCAGGCTGTTAGCTCAGCTAGAGTAGCACAACCATTGGGCGGGAGCCCCGGTGCGTGTTCGGGTCGGAATTGCTCCAGCTGGTCGCCGCCGGCACCGAAATGTGGAGCGCGCTGCTCGCCGCCCCCTTTGTCGGCAGCTTTCTCGGTGTCCTCGTCCGCCGCCTCCCCGACGGGCTCCCGATCGCCTGGTCACGATCGCGCTGCGAATGGTGCGGGGCGGCGCTCAGCGCCGGCGACCTCGTGCCGCTCTACAGCTGGCTCGCCGCCCGCGGCCGCTGCCGCTATTGCGGGCATTCCCTCGGTTGGTTCTATCCCGGCATCGAACTTGCCGCCATCGCCGTCCCGCTCACCGCCGCGATCGCCGATCACGGCGGTGAGATCTGGCTCGATTGCCTGTTGGGCTGGTGGCTTCTCGCACTCGCCTGGATCGATATTCGCCGGTGGCTGCTGCCCGACCCGCTGACCCTACCGCTCGTTATCGCCGGGCTCGTCGTGACCGCCGTGCTCGATCCCGCGGGTCTGACCGAACACGCCCTCGGCGCTGCCCTTGGCTATCTGAGCCTGCGGGTGGTCGCATCACTTTACCGAGTGCTGCGTGGCCGCGAAGGATTAGGGCGCGGTGATGCGAAGCTCTTGGCGGCCTCGGGAGCCTGGCTCGGAGCCGGCGCGCTGCCGCAGGTAGTCCTCGGCGCTGCCGTTACAGGACTTTTCGCAGCCGGCTGTCTGCAGCTCGTCGGCCTCCGGCTCCGCGCCCGTTCAGCACTTCCCTTCGGCCCGTTCCTTGCCTTGGCAACCTGGCTCGTATGGCTTTTCGGCCCATTCCTCATTTGAGGTCAAGCACGTTCGGCTCGATCCGATCTCGGCCTTTCGCTCCCGCACACTTGAGGATCTTGCGACTTGTGGTTGTCCAGTACGTGACGGCTCCGCTGCACCTGCAGCGGGTCTGCAGCGGGATTCCTCTCAAGGTTGTAGCGGCTCGAATGTTCGGAAACGGCCGCCCACGCACCCCGCCTCAGCGGTCTCTCCGTTATCTCCCACCAGGCGCCGTGATCAGCCTTACCATATTATGCTAATTAGGGAATTTTATGGATGGCCAATTCGCAATTCGTCGAGGCTATCCTGGCAAAACTTGACCGCCTCCCTGTCACCATCTGTTTGAGCCAGTGCACCAGCACGCTCGGCAGGGGCAGCGCGGCGAAAGCCGCGCCGGCAGTCGCCCTCTTGTGGCAAGACCCCGCCCCCGCCTATCTTGCCGCACGAGCGACGAGGGAGAACGACGTCATGGCGAACCAATCGTACATCTATCTTGGCCTCGCCGGCGAGACCGGGCCGGGCCGCGTGGTCGATTCCGGGCTCTTCCGCCTGGCTGACGGCAGCGAGGAATGGGAGCCTTTGCGGCAGGGCCTGCCAGACATGCCGGCGGTCCGCGCGCTAGCCGTGCACCCCGAACGGCCCGAGCTCCTCTACGCCGGCACGCAGTCGGGGCCCTATCGCAGCGCCGACCGCGGCGAGCACTGGGAGAAGGTCGAGCTCCCCGACCACGGTTTGCCGGTGTGGTCTATCCTGTTCCACCCACACGATCCCGACGTGATCCTCGTCGGATGCGAAAACTGTGAGATCTACCGCAGCGATGATGCCGGCGAGCACTGGATGCGCCTGCCGGTCGCCGTTCGCTTCCCGGAGATCACGACGGCGGCGGGTGCCAACCCGGCCAAGCGTGTCCTGAGGCTCGACGCCAGCGCCGGCGAGCCCGAGTTCCTCTATGGAGCGATCGAGGTCGGCGGCACCATCCGCTCGACCGACGGCGGCGAGCATTGGGAGAATCTGAGCCACGGCCAGTATCTGAACGACGACGCCGTCGACATGCACGGCGTCTTGGTCAGCCGCTGGCGGCCGGGCACGGTCTTCGGCATCGGCCGGGCCGGGATGTTCGCCAGCGCCGATGGCGGCGATCACTGGCGCCACGTGCCGTTGGAGCCGCTCAACCCCAAGGGACAGATCTATTGTCGCGACATCCGCGCGGTGCCGGGCACCCCGCGCAAGCTGTGGGTGGCAGCGGGCGGCAGCTTCCAGAGCGAGGTCGGCGTATTGCTGCACAGCCGCGACGGCGGCGACAGCTGGAACCGGGTCGAGATGGGGCTGAAGCCGCAGCATACGATGTTCGCGCTCGCCTTCGACGAGCGCCAGCCGGAGCGCATGTCGTGCGCGACCAACGGCGGCGAGGTCTATACCAGCCTCGACGGCGGCGAGAGCTGGATCACCCACAAGCCGCCGCCGGGCGGCACCCAAGTCTACGCGCTGGCGCGCGGCTGAGAGCCTGAAGAAATCCGAAATTCTCGTCATTCCGCGGCGCCGGCGCAGCCCAAGCGCCCCCCAGCCCAACAAGACGGGCCTTGGGCTCTTGGGAACGGCCGTAATCCGTCGCCTCACTCGATTACCACCTTAGATTGTTTTCATATTGGCTTGGCGCGGACCCGCCGCTGCACCTGCAGCGGGTCTGCAGCGGGAACTCTCTGAAAAGTTGAATCCGTTCCCTTACTGCGGAGGCACCTCCGGCCGCCATTGCTTCAAAAAGATACGTTACAAATCAGGCAATTTTGTAGTCACAGGAGACAGGGCTGCGTACGATACCGCGGGGTACAATAAGCCCACGGAAAATCGCGCTTCGGTCGACTAGTTGCGACAGCCTGAAACAGTCAGAATTGTGGAGCTGGCGGGCCGAGAAAAATGAAGAGGGATCTGGCTCGTCTCCTCGATGCACTACGATCTCGGATACATCGACCTGGAACAGAAAACCTTGCAACCCCTCGACAACCCTTTCGGCCCGAGGTTGTTACCTATGTCTTATGTACGTTCCGTCACCTATGTGTCCGGGCCGGACACATAACGTAGGCTGGCGGATGAGGTGGGATTCGAACCCACGGTGAGCTTGCACCCACGCCGGTTTTCAAGACCGGTGCCTTAAACCGCTCGGCCACCCATCCCGCCCGCCCGATATCTAAGATCCAGCGGCGGCTCGCGCCAGCCGAAATCGGCTGGTCCGGCCGAGGATATGGGCTAAATTCTGCCTTGCGATCCATTGCCGTGGAGGAGAGGCATATGGCCGATCTCGTGCAAATCACGTTTCCGTCGGAGGCAAAGGCCGAGCAGGTCCGCCAGAAGCTGCTCGATATGCAGAAGGAATACTTGATCGAGTTGAGCGACGCGGTGATCGCGGTAAAGCAGCCCAATGGCCACGTCAAACTCAACCAGCTGTTTCACCCGACCGCGGCCGGCGCGCTCTCCGGGACGTTCTGGGGTGCCTTGATCGGCATGATCTTCCTGATGCCGTTGGCCGGCGCGGCGATCGGCGCGGCCTCGGGTGCGCTTGGCGGGGCACTCGCCGATGTCGGCATCGAGGACCGGTTCATGAAGGAGGCCGCGCAGAACCTGCAGGCCGGCAACGCAGCACTCTTTCTGCTGATCCGCAAAATGACGACCGACAAAGTCTTGGCGGCCTTGCAGGGCGAAGGCGGCACGGTGACCCGCACCTCCTTCGACGAAAGCAAGGAGGAGGCGCTGCGCCGAGCGCTCGCCGGCGGCGCTTCAGCCAGCCCCCCACCGGGCGGCGGAGCACCGCCCGCGAGCGCGTAAAGCCCGACCTCAGACCGAGTAATACATCTGGAATTCGATCGGGTGCGGGGTGTGCTCGAAAGCGTACACCTCCTCCCACTTCAATTCCATGTAGGCCTCGATCTGGTCCATGTTGAAGACATCGCCCTTCAACAGGAAAGCGTGGTCGGCGCGCAGCTCGCCGATCGCCTCGCGCAACGAGCCGCACACCACCGGGATGTCGGTCAACTCCTCCGGCGGCAGATCGTAGAGGTTCTTGTCGATCGGGTCGCCGGGATGCATCCGGTTCTGGATGCCGTCGAGCCCGGCCATCAGCATCGCGGCAAAGGCGAGATAGGGATTGGCGGCGGGGTCCGGATAGCGAACCTCGACCCGTTTGCCTTTGGGGCTCGCGGTATACGGGATGCGGCACGCCGCCGAGCGGTTGCGCGAGGAGTAGGCGAGCAGCACCGGCGCCTCGAAACCGGGGATCAGCCGCTTGTAGCTGTTCGTCGTCGGGTTGGTGAAGGCGTTGATCGCCTTGGCGTGGCGGATGATGCCGCCGATGTAGTAGAGCGCGGTGTCCGACAAATCGGCATAGAGATTGCCGGCAAAGGTCGGCCGCTCGCCCTTCCACACCGACTGGTGAACGTGCATGCCCGAGCCGTTGTCACCCTTGATCGGCTTCGGCATGAAGGTCGCCGTCTTGCCGTACTGATGCGCGACATTGTGCACGACGTATTTGTAGATCTGCATATTGTCGGCGGTGCGCACCAGGGTGGCGAACTCGGCGCCGAGTTCGGCCTGGCTCGGCGCCACCTCATGGTGGTGCTTTTCGACCAGGAGCCCCATGTCGTGCATGACCGACAGCATCTCGGCCCGGAGATCGCTCTGGCCGTCGACCGGCGGCACCGGGAAGTAGCCGCCCTTGATCGGCGGGCGATG
>DATNKF010000101.1:0-3507 GCA_035603555.1 Allostellaceae bacterium | reverse complement strand
TCGCCCGCGTCGGCGCCCAGAAGATCTGGGCGGGGACGGTCAAAATCCACGCCAATGCCAAGACCGGCGCCCACCATCACGGACACCTCGAAAGCGTGATCTATGTCCTCAAGGGGCGGGCGCGGATGCGCTGGGGCAACCAACTCGAATACGTCGCCGAGGCCGGGCCCGGCGATTTCATCTTCGTGCCGCCCTACGTGCCACACCAGGAGATCAACGCTTCGACCAACGAGACGCTCGAATGCGTGCTGGTGCGCAGCGACAACGAGGCGGTCGTGGTCAATCTCGACATCGAACCGGTCGAGCGCCCCGAAGAAGTCCGTTGGATCGATCCGATCCACCGGGACGGCTGATCCCGCCACCACAATACTGGTAGCATCAAATGATCGAACGCAGACCCTTCGAGAGCCTGGGCGGAGAGAACCACGGCTGGCTCGACGCCAAGCACCATTTCTCGTTCGCCAATTATCATGACCCCGAGCGCATGGGGTGGGGCGCGCTGCGGGTGTGGAACGACGACACGATCGCGCCCAACACCGGGTTTCCGCCGCACCCGCATGCCGACATGGAGATCATCACCTACGTTCGCGAGGGTGCGATCACCCATCAGGACAGCCTCGGCAACAAGGGCCGCACCGAGGCCGGCGACGTGCAGGTGATGAGCGCCGGCACCGGCATCCGTCATTCGGAGTACAATCTGGAGCCCGGCATCACCAGGATCTTCCAGCTCTGGATCCTGCCGACGAGCCGCGGCGAGGCCCCGAGCTGGGGTTCGAAGCCCTTTCCCAAGGGCGACCGCTCCGGCCATTTCGTCACTTTGGCGAGCGGCGACGCCAGCGATGGCGACGCCCTGCCGATCCGCACCGATGCGCGGGTTCTCGGTGCGACCCTGAAGGCCGGCGAGACCGCCGAATACGCGCTCGGTGAACGGCGCCACGGCTACCTCGTGCCGGCCAAGGGCTCGGTCGAGGTCAATGGGGTCGCGCTCGGCACCCGTGACGGTGCCGCCATCCATCGCGAGGCGGTGGTGCGGGTGCGTGCGATCGAGGACGCCGAGCTCGTCTTGGTGGATGCCGCCTGACCTTATAGCCGCTATCATGAAGCTTCGAGCCGCCGCCCTCCGGAGGATCAAATGACGGACATTAAGCCGATCGATGCGGCGAGCGCTTGGATCGGGCGCGATGTTCGGCCCGAGGATTACCGGGTCGAGCTATCGGCCGCGTGCCATGACGAGATCCGCCGCACCGTCGACGAGCTCCGGGCGTTTCCACTGCCGACGATCGTGCTCGGCCCCGAGGATTTCGCCATGCCCGCCTGCCGCGAGGAAATGGCTCGGGTGCGGCACATTCTCGATCGTGGCGTGCGGTTCGCGATCATCGACCGCCTGCCCGTCGCCGAGATGGATACTAGTGAGGCGACGGCGATTTACTGGCTTTTGTCGAGCATGATCTCGCGTCCGGTCGCGCAGAAGCTCGACGGCACCCTGATCTACGATGTCCTCGACACTGGGCAACAGGCGCTTCCCGGGTCAGGGGTGCGGCCGGACAAGACCAACATCGAGATCCGCTTTCACAACGACAACGCCTATAACAACACTCCGCCCGACTATGTCGGGCTCCTCTGCCTGCGCCGGGCGATGAGCGGCGGCCTCAGCCGCGTCCTCAGCTTTCATGCCGCCCATAATGCCTTGCTCGCGCGATATCCGGGCCGCTTGCCGCGGCTCTACCAGCCCTTCTGGTTCGACCGGCAGCGCGAGTATCACCCCGGCGAAAGCCCGATCTTCTCGGCCCCGGCCTTCGAGAACGCGGGAGAACTGAAAGCGCGGTTCAGCGTGCACCAGATCAACAGCGGCTACGCGATGAAGGGCGAGGCGCCCGACAAGGACGGTGAGGCCGCGATCGCCGCGATACTGGAAGTCTTTGAGGATGACGGGCTCGCGGTCGATTTCGACCTCGAGCCGGGTCAGATGCAGTTTGTCGCCAACCGCGCCTTGGGCCACAGCCGCACGGCGTTTGTCGACCATCCCGAACCGGACCGCAAGCGGCACCTTGTCCGCCTGTGGATGCGCGATCACGGCCGCCGCGCCTATCCGGGTTAAAGCCGATGGCCGCCAGCCTTCCGGCGAACATCGATCTCAAGGCCGCACTAGCTGAGGCGGAAGAACATTACCGAGCACGCAACCCGAAGAGCCTCGCCCAGCACCGTGCGGCCTGTGCAGTGCTGCCCGGCGGCAACACTCGCTCGGCAATTCATGTCGACCCGTTTCCGCTGACAATGGTGCGCGGTGAAGGGGCGCGGCTGTGGGATCTCGACGGCCACGAATACGTCGATTTCCTCAGCGAGTTCACCGCCGGGATCTACGGTCATTCCCATCCTACAATCCTGCGGGCGATCGCGTCAGCTCTCGAAGGCGGCCTCAATTTCGGCGCGCACAACGCGACCGAAGCCCAATTCGCCGCTGCGATCTGCGCCCGCTTCCCATCGATCGAGCTGGTGCGCTTTACTAATTCCGGGACCGAGGCCAATCTGATGGCGGTCAGTGCGGCACGGGCGCTCACCGGCCGGCCGAAGATCCTGGTATTCGAGGGCGGCTATCATGGCGGCGTCTTCTACTTTCGCGGCCACGGCAGCCCGCTCAATGCGCCGTTCGAGTATCTGCTCGGCCGCTACAACGACCTCGCTGCGGTCGAAACGCTGATCCGGCCATACCGGGCCGAGCTCGCCGCGATCCTCGTCGAGCCGATGCAGGGGACGACGGGCTGTATCCCGGCCAAGCGAGGGTTCCTCGCTGGGTTGCGCACCCTGGCGGACGAGACCGGGGCCTTGCTGATATTCGACGAGGTGATGACCTCGCGACTGGCGCCGGGCGGGCTCCAGGAGGTGCACGGCATCCTCCCCAACCTGACGACGCTCGGTAAATATTTAGGCGGCGGCATGAGCTTTGGCGCCTTTGGCGGGCGCGCCGAGCTCATGGAGCGGTTCGATCCGCGCCGGCCCGACGCCTTTCAGCATGCGGGAACGTTCAACAACAATGTGTTGACGATGAATGCCGGCCTCGTCGGCCTGACCGAGATCTACACTCCCGAGCGCGCCCGCGCCCTCAACGAGTGCGGCGACCGGTTGCGTGAGCGGCTCAACGCGGTCGTGGCCCGGGACGGGCTGGCGATGCAATTCACCGGGCTGGGCTCGATGTTCGCGGTCCACATGACCGACGCACCGATCCGCTCCCAGGAGGACGCCGAACGCGGCAACGCCGCGCTGCGCGACCTCCTCTATTTCGATCTCTCGGCTCGCGGCATCTGGTTCGCCAAGCGCGGCATGTTCGCGCTCTCGATCGCCCTCGACGAGGGTGACGGTGACAAGCTCGTCGACGTCGTCGAGGAGTTCGTCCAAACCCGCGCCCCGCTCTTCGAAGGGGTTGGCGCGGGATAGACTTCGCTAGACTGCCGCCTCGACATATTCGACTTGGCTCGACGGTTCGGGAATGGGCAGTCCATCCTCCCGCAG
>DATNKF010000100.1:0-2819 GCA_035603555.1 Allostellaceae bacterium | reverse complement strand
GCAGAACCAGGCGATTTCGCGGCGGAGCTTGCGGCGAGCCTCGATGCGGGCCTCCCGCAGCCGGAACATGCGTTCGGTGTACATACCGTAGGTAGTCGTCTCGGAACTCGACGGCTCGTGCTGGGCCAGGGCGAGGGCTTCGTCGACAACCCCCCGGGGCACCGGCAGGGGCAGGAACTTCCGCATCGAATGCCGCTCGACAAGCGTTCGGTCGAGAACAGACATCATCTCTGCTCCTGTCGTGGTGCAGTGGTCCGTGCGTTGGCAATCTCGGATGTGGTGCGGAAGCCCTCATTTCCGAGTTAAGAGTTGTGAAAACGGGTAAGAATGGCCCTGCCCGGCAGGTTTACGAAACCGACGCCTTCTTCCTTGCAGCCTCGGCGAACCCCGTGAACCGGCATTTCGATCCGTTGCGCCGTCGTGCTATGCAATGCTCGGACAATTCGCGAGGAAACGATGATCCATCATTTATCGATCGCCGCGCGCGATCCGAAGCATGTCGCTGGGGTTTTGGCCGAGTTCATGGGTGGTGTCGCGGTTCCGTTTCCGCCCAATCCGGGGAGCTTTTTCGCCCTTCAGCTCGACGAGCACGGATCGGGTGTCGAGGTCTACCCAGCAGGAACCGAGCTTCGGCCAGGCGGCAGCGACGGCGGGGGTTTTGTCAAAAAGCCGCCCGCCGAGCGCGGCTACGGACCGACCCATTTCGCGCTCAGCGTTGCCGCCGAGGCGGACACGGTCGAAGCGATCGCGCGCCGCGAGGGCTGGCACTGCTTCCGCTGCAACCGCGGCCCCTTCCACGTGATCGAAGTCTGGGTCGAGAACGAGTCGATGGTCGAAATCCTGCCGCCCGAGTTCGCGGCCGAATACCTCGCCTTCACCCGCCCCGACAAGATCGCCGCGGCGATGGCGACCGCGGCGCCAGCGCCCTCCCGACTGCGTTGACGGGGGGCCGTCAGGCAGCCGCAGCGGGACTAGGCTCGCTCGCCGGCTCGAGGGCCGCCTCCATCACGTCCTCGACCCGCTCGGCCCACAGAAAGCGCAGAGCGTTGCGCGCGGCCTCCGGGATCTCCTCGTAATCCTTGCGGTTGCGCGCCGGCAGGATGACGGTGGCGAGACCGGCGCGGGCGGCGGCGACGACCTTCTCCTTGATGCCGCCGACCGGCAGTACGAGTCCGCGCAGGCTGATCTCGCCGGTCATCGCCGTATCGCTGCGCGCGGTCCGATTGGTCAGCAATGAGACGAGAGCGGTGAACATTGCGACCCCGGCACTCGGTCCATCCTTGGGGATCGCCCCGGCGGGGACATGGATGTGGATGTCGCTCTTTGCGAACATCGCGGGATCGACCCCGAGCCCAGACGCCCGCGCTTTGACGAGGCTCAGCGCCGCCTGCGCGCTCTCTCGCATCACCTCGCCGAGCTGGCCGGTCAGGATCAGCCGCCCCTCGCCGGGGATGCGGGTCGCCTCGATAAACAGGATGTCGCCGCCGACCGGGGTCCAAGCGAGGCCGGTGGCGACACCCGGAACACTGGTGCGCATCGCGACCTCCCCCTCGAAGCGCGGGGGTCCCAGGATCTCGTGCAAGTCGCCGGGCTCGATGCGTACGTGCTTGGCGCTCCCCTCCGCGATGCGCATGGCGGCACTCCGCAGAACCGCACCGATCTCCCGCTCGAGCTGACGCACACCGGCTTCGCGAGTGTAGTCGCGGATGATCGCGCGCAGCGCCGCGTCGGTGATCTCGGCCAGCTCGGCGGTCAATCCGTTGGCCTTGAGCTGCCGGTCAACGAGGTAGCGGCGGGCGATCTCGAATTTTTCATCCTCGACGTATCCCGGAAGATCGATGACCTCCATGCGGTCGCGCAACGGGCCGGGGACAGTGTCGAGGACGTTCGCCGTAGTGATGAACATGACCCGCGAGAGGTCGAACGGTACGCCCAGATAATTGTCGCGGAAAGTCGAGTTCTGCTCAGGGTCGAGCACCTCCAAGAGCGCCGAGGACGGGTCGCCCTGGATGCCGCGGCCGAGCTTGTCGACCTCGTCGAGCATCATCACGCAGTCGCGGCTGCCGGCTCTGCGGATCCCCTGGATGATGTTCCCCGGCAGCGCTCCGATATAGGTGCGGCGATGGCCGCGGATCTCGGCTTCGTCGTGCACACCGCCGAGGCTGACCCGGACGAACTTGCGGCCGGTCGCACGCGCGATGCTCTGCCCGAGCGAGGTCTTGCCGACACCCGGCGGGCCGACAAAGCACAAGATCGGGCTGCGGCCGCCCGGGTTGAGCTGCTGGATCGCCAGATATTCGAGGATCCGCCGCTTGACTTTGCTCAGCCCGAAATGATCGGCGTCGAGGGTGCGGCGCGCTTCGGCGATGTCGATCGCCTTCCCCGACTCGACCGACCAGGGCAGCTCGGTCAGCCATTCGAGGTAGGTGCGCGCCATCGAATACTCGCCCGCGGCCTCCGGCATACGCTCGAGCCGGGCGAGCTCGCGCTTGGCGTGCTCCTCGACCTCGGATGGCATCTTCGCCTCGGCGATCTTCTTGGCCAGCTCGGCGATCTCCTGGGCCTTGGCGTCCTCGCCCTCACCGAGCTCCTTCTGGATCGTCTTGATCTGCTCGCGCAGCAGGAACTCGCGCTGGCGGTCGTCGATTTTTCCCTTGGTCTGCTCGCTGATCTGGCGGGACAGCCGCAGCACCTCGATCCGATAGGCGAGCATCGCCGAAACTCGATCAAGCCGGCGTTCGACGTCGACGGTCTCGAGGATTTCCTGCTTCTCGGCCGCGGTGATGTCCATAAAGCTCGCGATCATATCGGCGAGCGCC
>DATNKF010000099.1:0-4739 GCA_035603555.1 Allostellaceae bacterium | reverse complement strand
GGTCAATAGGACAAAGGTCTTGTAGCTGAGCGGCGCGCATAAGAGGTAGTCGAGACCGATCTCCTCGCGCAGCCGCAGGATCTCGTCGAGCATCGCCTCGGGGGTGCCGTGCAGGATCACCTCGTCGAGATAGCGCTGGACCGGGTCGACGCCGGTCGGGGTGAAGCTCCCCTGCATGACCGGCCGATGCTGCGTGCCGAGATAGGAATTGAGGATCCATTCGGCGCCTCCGCGGGCGACCTCAGTCGCTTTGCCGGCATTGGAGGCGATCGCCACCAGACGAGCGATCGGGATGTCGCGGCCGGCCTCGGAGAAGCCGGCGGCGGCGAGTTTCGCGGCATAATGCCGCCGCTTCGCGCCAATCTCCGGGCCCGAGGAGTGCGGGTCCATCAGGATCGAGAAGCCGCGGGCGGCCGCCCAGTCGATTGCCCCTTCCGAGCTCGCCGCCACCCATACCGGCGGATGCGGCTGCTGCGCCGGCTTGGGCAACACCTCGATATCCTCGAAATGAAAATGCTGGGCGGCGAAGGTGAGCTTCTCGTCGGTCCAGGCCTTGAGAACGATCTCGACGGTCTCGCGGAAGCGCGTGGCGCTCTCCTCGGGCGGCACGCCGAAGGCGGTGAACTCGACCCGCGCAAAGCCGCGCCCGGCGCCCCAATTGACCCGCCCGCCCGAGAGCAGGTCGAGCAATGCCACCTCCTCGGCGAGGCGCAGCGGATGGTAGAACGGGGCGAGCGACACCGCCGTTCCGATCCGCAGCCGTTTGGTGCGCGCCGCGGCCAATGTCCCGACCATGTGCACCGAGGGACAGACGCTGAAGCTGCTGAAATGATGCTCGGCGAGCCAGACCGCGTCATAGCCGGTGCGGTCCATGATCTCGATCCGTTCCAATGCGCGGGCATAGACCGTCGCCAGATCGACCCGCCGCTCGGGCCAGCTGAAGAACTGGAGAACCCCGAGCTTCATTTGTCCTCCGCCTCGACGGCGCGCCAGAAGTCGAGCGCCGCCCGGGCGCAGCGCTCGGGTTGTAGGAGGTTGACGCCATGGCCGTACCCGGCAAACAGCTCGAGCCGGCCGCGCGGCAAGGTGTCGGCGAGAATTTTCTGCTGCTCGGAGGCGATGCGGCTCTTGTCGCCGCTGAGCAGGAGCACCGGAGGTTTGATGCCGGGGAGAAGGGGTCTCAGATCAACAGACTCGAAACAGTCGTGCAGTGCGGCTGCGATGTCGGGGCGGGTCTTGTCCATCTCGGCGATGACCCATTCCTGCAACGCCGCGCTCGAATGGTCGAGGTCGAGCCGGTAGCCGAGGGTTTGCCGGCACCACGCGCCGGTGCCATGGGCTCTGATCGCCGCAGCGGTATTCTCCTGGTCGAGGGCGTAGATCCCGCGGATCTCGTCGGAAATACGCGTCGGCGTGTTGCACAGGACGAGGCTCGCGATGCGCTCGGGATATGCCGCGGCGAGCAGCAAGCCGATGATCCCTCCCGAGGATTCCCCGACCCAATGCACTCGTGAAAGCGATAATGAATCGAAAACCGCGAGGATCTCGGCTTCGATCTTCGCGGGCGTGAAGCGATAGCCTTCGGCGGGAACATCGGAGGGGCCGCAGCCGAGCAGGTCCGGCCGATAGATCCGCCGGCTGCCGGCGATCGGCGGAACCCAGCGGTTCCAGAACGTCCCATTGCGCGCGAAGCCGTGCATCATCAGCACCGGTGTCGCCGCCTCCCAGGGCCAGAGGTAGTCGTCGACGGCGCAGTGGAGGGAAAGCCCTTCGGGAAGGCGGACGGTTGCCATCAATCGGCTCCATCATCTTGGGATAGTTGGGCGGCGATCAGCGCGCGGCCGGCGCTGGCGAGGGTCTTCACCGGGCCCGCCGGCCCGAGGGATTGACCGATCGCATAGGCGCCGTCGATCAGCAACTGCAGCTGCTGGGCGAGGAGGTCCGGGTCGCGAGCGCCGGCTGCCGCGGCCAGCGCCTGCAGACGCTCGCGAACCGCACGCTTATTGGCAAGGATAACCGCGCGCGCCGGATGGTCGGGCTCGGGAAACTCGGTGCCGGTATTGAGAAAGGGGCAGCCGCGCCACTTCGGGTGCGAGGTGGTCGCTGCGACCATATCGAGGATCGCTTCGAGCTGACCGCCCGGGTTGCCGGCCTGCGAGGCCTCGGCCCGCTCCCAGCGCCGCCAGAAAAATTTGTTTCGGTCTTCGAGCCAGGCGGTGACGAGGGCGTCCTTCGACGGGAAATTGCGATAGAGGCTCATCTTCGCGACACCCGAGCGGGCGATGATCGCATCGATGCCAACCGCCCGCACACCGTCGCGGTAGAACATCTCCGAGGCGGTGTCGAGGATGCGCTGCCGCACCGGTACCCGCTCCTCAGCCGCGCTCATTTCACATCCCTGCCCGGCCTTGACAAGATACAGACCTGTCTCTCACATACGCCTTGTCTCGACGCAGGGGAAGGTATCGCCGATGTCACGGCGGGGGAAGTTGCATTATGCCTGGGTTGTAGCGGCGATCACCTTCCTGACCCTGCTCGTGGCGGCGGGGTTGCGGAGCACCCCCGGTGTACTGATCGTGCCGCTCGAAGCGGAATTCGGCTGGTCGCGCGCGACGATCTCTTTCGCCATCGGGCTCAACATCTTTCTCTACGGGCTTATCGGGCCCTTTGCCGCGGCGGTAATGGACCGCTTCGGGTTGCGTCGAACGATGCTCGGAGCGCTAGCCCTCATCGCCGCTGGTGTCGCCCTGACCCCGCTGATGACGCGGCCCTGGCAGCTGGTGCTGCTGTGGGGAGTCGTCGTCGGCATCGGCAGCGGGTCCACCGCATTGGTCCTCGGCGCCACTGTCGTCGCGCGCTGGTTCGCGGCACGGCGCGGGCTCGTCATGGGCCTGCTGACCGCGAGCACGGCGACCGGCCAGCTGATCTTCTTGCCGGTCCTCGCGAGTCTCGCCGAAAATTACGGCTGGCGCAGCGTGTCTCTGACCGTCGCCGGGGTGGCTATAGCCCTGTTTCCGGTCGTTGCATTGGTGATGCGCGATCGGCCCGAGGAGATCGGGCTCAGACGCTATGGGGCGGCTGCCGATGAGAAGCCGGCGGTGACAGCGCGTGGTAACCCCGCCACGAGAGCGCTCATTGCCCTGCGCGACGGGTTGCGCTCGCGCGATTTCTGGCTGCTCGCCGGCAGCTTCTTCATCTGCGGCGCCTCGACCAACGGACTGATCGGCACCCACCTGATCCCCGCCTGCCTCGATCACGGCATCCCGCCGGTGGCGGGAGCCAGCCTGCTCGCTGCCATGGGCGTCTTCGATCTGGTCGGAACCACCCTATCGGGCTGGCTCAGCGACCGGTGGAGCAACCGTGGGCTCCTCGCCTGGTATTACGGGCTGCGCGGATTGTCGCTGATCTATCTGCCCTTCGCGTTCGACGTCTCGTTTTACGGCCTGTCTCTGTTCGCGGTGTTTTACGGGCTCGACTGGATCGCCACCGTACCGCCCACCGTGCGGCTCGCCACGCGGGCTTTCGGCAACGAGCAGGGCCCGATCATGTTCGGCTGGATCGCCGCCGCACACCAACTCGGCGCCGCCCTCGCGGCGTTCGCGGCGGGGGCATTGCGAGTCGAGCTCGGCACCTATCTGCAGGCATTCATGCTCTCCGGCCTGCTCTGCCTCGTCGCCGCGCTAATGGTGCTGTTCATCGGCCGCCGCCCCGGCAGCCGGATGGTGCCGATCCCGGCCCCCGCCGAGTGACCGTTAGCGGCGGACCACGCCGCGGCAAGATAGGGCGACGGCGACGAACGAACGTTTGCCATCGGGCCGGCCGGTGAGATAAGCGGAGCGCAGCTGACGCTCGAGGCCGTCGCGCCGCGCATCGTCAAGACCGGCGACGTAGGCGCCGAGCGCGCCTTCGCCGCTGGCGAACGGCGCCCAGTAATCGGCGAAATTGGCAAAATCCATGCGGATCATCAGCGAGCGCTGATCGATGTCGGTGAGCCCGGCCTCGGCCCACATCCGCGCCAGCGCGCCGGGCGCGTAGATCGGCCGCCCCATCGTGCGATCGCGCGCTTCCGCCGCCGCCTCGTCGAGTGCGGCGGCGGTGTCCCACAGCATGCGCTGGCTGGAGCTGCCGCCCGGCGAATCCCAGAAGGCGGCGGCGACCACGCCACCCGGACGCGTTACCCGCCGCATCTCGGCGACCATCAGACCCGGCTCCGGCAGAACCGACGGGAGCACGAGCATCGACAGTGTGCGGTCGAAGCTGGCATCGGGAAAGCGCAGCGCGCAGCCGTCGCCCTGCTCGAGCCGGATGCGCGGGGCATGGTTCTTGGCTTGCGCCGCGGCGAGGTAGATCTCCGAGTGATCGATCGCGGTCAGCCCGGCGAGTGAGGCTTTCTGAGCCAGCGCGAAGGTCAGGCTGCCGGTGCCGCAGCCGATTTCGAGCACCTCTTCGCCATCGGCGATGCCGGCGTGCTCGATGAACAGCGGTGCCAGCCGCCGGCTCCAGCGGCCCATCAGCTTTTCGTAATTGCCGGCATCGCGTGCATTGAACATCGACGGCATGGTCGGCTCCTCGGCTGGGATGGGTAGACTGCAAGCGAATTGACCGTCGGACAAGCACCTCACCCATGTCACGCTAGGGGTTGCGTCTTGACAGGCGCCGGGCGGGACGTTAGGAGAGAAGGACCGTGGTGATTTGAGCCGACCGGCTTGCGGCCACGTTAAACAAACCGCTAAAAG
Source organism: Allostellaceae bacterium (assembly GCA_035603555.1). Lineage (GTDB taxonomy): Bacteria > Pseudomonadota > Alphaproteobacteria > ATCC43930 > CGMCC-115725 > AP-15. The sequence continues at coordinate 3 of DATNKF010000099.1, read as the reverse complement.
GTC
>DATNKF010000098.1:0-2433 GCA_035603555.1 Allostellaceae bacterium | reverse complement strand
GGCCGGCTGCTCTACGAGGGGATCTTCCAGCGCGATTTCCCGCTCGTGCAAGGCGTCGTGATGGAGGCCGGGATCATGATCGTGGTGATCAATCTCGTCGTCGACATCCTCTACGCCTACATCGATCCACGCATTCGCCTGGCCAAGTAGGTGCGCCATATGATCTCCACCATCGAAGAGACACGTGTTCCTACGATAGCAGCCGGTTCCCGAGAATTCACGAGCGTCCCGGGACGCTGGGCCGGGCTGGCGCGGCAATTACCCGCGCTGCCGCTCGCCATCTTGGTGCCGTTCGTCTTGATCGCGCTATTCGCCGATTGGATCGCCCCCTACGACCCGACCGAGCCGATCCCGGGGGCGAAGATCTTCGAGCCGCCTTTCTGGATGGAGGGGGGCAGCGTGCACGCGCTTCTCGGGACCGATTTTCAGAGCCGCGATCTCTTGAGCCGGCTGATTTTTGGCGCCCGGGTGTCGCTGCTCGTCGGGGTGACGGGGACCCTCGTCGCCGGCAGCATCGGTACGGCCTTGGGCATCCTCGCCGGCTATCTGGGCGGCTGGGTGGACCAGGTGATAATGCGGCTGACCGACGCCTGGCTCGCCTTGCCGGCCTTGGTCTTTGCCATCTTCCTGGCGACCATGTTGGGCCCCAGCATGTGGAACATCGTCATCATCCTCGGGGCGGTCTACTGGACTCGCTACGCTCGCGTCATCCGCGGCGAGGTGCTGAGCCTGCGCGAGCGCGAGTTCGTCAAGCTCGCCGAGATCGCCGGCGGCTCGCGGACCCGGGTGATTTTCCGCCACATATTGCCCAATGTGCTGAACTCGACAATGGTGCTGGCCAGCCTGACGATCGGTGTGGTGATCATCGCCGAAGCCTCGCTGAGCTTTCTCGGGGTCGGCGTGCCGCCGCCGGAGCCGGCCTGGGGCTCGATGCTGGCCGACGGCCGGTCGATGCTGATGGTGGGCGATTGGTGGCTTACCATCTTCCCTGGCCTCGGCATTCTGCTCGTCGTGCTGGCGACGCAGCTGCTCGGTGACTGGCTCCGGGTCCGTCTCGACCCGCAGCTGCGCAACATGTAGGCCCCACTATGGCCGCTTTGTTACGGGTGTCCGACCTGCAGACGCATTACTTCTCGTTTGGTGGGACCCGCGTGGTCAAAGCGGTCGACGGGGTTAGCTTTACGCTGGGCGAGGGCGAGACGATCGGCCTTGTCGGCGAGTCGGGCTGCGGCAAGACCACGACCTGCCTGTCGGTCGTCGGTTTGCTCCCCCCTGCAGCGCGCATTGTCGGCGGCAGCATCGAATTCGCCGGGGAGGAGCTGACGACAAAACGGCCGCGCGAGATGCGCCGCATCCGTGGTCGACAGATAGCCATGATCCTGCAGGATCCGATGGCCTCGCTGAACCCGCTCTTCAGCATCTACTGGCAAGTCGCTGAACCGGCCTATCATCATCTAGGCACGCGTGGGCGTTCGCTGCGGCAGCGGGTGCGAGACCTGTTGCGGGCGGTGCGCATCGCCTCGCCGGAGGTGCGGATGCGCGAGTACCCGCATCAGATGAGCGGCGGCATGCGCCAGCGGGTCGTCGGCGCGATCGCCATGGCGGGGGAACCAAAGCTGATCATCGCCGACGAGCCGACGACCAACCTCGACGTCACCATCCAGGCCCAATACCTCGAAGTCCTGAAGGATATCCAGCAGGAGAGCGGTGTCGCGCTGATTTTCGTCACCCACAACCTCGGCATCGTCGCCAAGATTTGTGACAAAATGGCGGTAATGTACGCCGGCAAGATCGTCGAGCACGGTGCGGTGCGCGATCTGTTCCGGTCTCCGAAGCACCCCTACACTCAGGCGTTGCTCGGCTCAATGCCAAAGCTCGGCAGCAAGGAGCAGCTCTACGCGATCCCGGGGCACCCCCCCAACCTCGCCCAACCCCCCTCGGGCTGCGCCTTCCACCCGAGATGCGCCCATGTCATGCCGCAGTGCGTGACCCGATACCCGGACGATCACCAAGTTGGCCCGAATTGGACGGCGAAGTGCTGGCTCCTGGATAAGCAACCGCAGGAGGAATATGCCCGCGCCATTGCTTGAGCTCATAAATCTCCAGAAATACTTTCCCGTCAGCACCGGGATGCTGCTACGGCGCCAGATCGGTTGGGTAAAAGCGGTGGACGGAGTGGATTTCGCCATCTGGCCGGGCGAGACCTTGGGGCTGATCGGCGAGTCGGGGTGCGGCAAGACGACGACATCGAAGCTGATCCTGCTGCAGGAGACTCCGACCGCCGGAACCATCCGGTTTGGCGGGGAGGACATCTCCGCGATGCGGGGCGAGGAGCTGATGCGCTACCGCCGCGAGGTCCAGGTGGTCTTCCAGGATCCGTACAGCTCGCTCAGTCCGCGCATGCGGGTCGGCGACATCATTGCCGAGCCGTTG
>DATNKF010000097.1:0-2277 GCA_035603555.1 Allostellaceae bacterium | reverse complement strand
CAGGGCAGGTTCCCACGCGCTACTCACCCGTGCGCCACTCCCCTGGAACCGAAGCCCCAGGAGCGTTCGACTTGCATGTGTTAGGCATGCCGCCAGCGTTCGTTCTGAGCCAGGATCAAACTCTCAAGTTCATCCCGGGTCGATCGCCGCGGGCTCGCACCCGCCGATCAACCCAAACAGGGCCTCCAAACGCTCACTTATGCGCAAGCGTCCGGCAACCCGCGCCGCCGCCCGCGCATCCCTTCCCTCTCTCCACCTTCTCAATCAGCTCCCCTGGGGCTTCCCCCCAGGCGCAAACGGCTAACTTAATCGCCTCGGGTTGTCCTGTCCAGAGCGACGGCGACAAAAATCTCGTCGGCAGCGCCCTCAAATCAGGCCGAGCACGCGCAGTTCGGCCAGCAACCGATCAGAGGGTGGTTCTCCAGCCTGCCGGCAATCCTCCGGCGCATCCGCAGGCGACAGGTAACGCCAGCCCTGGAACGGACGCCAAGGCCGGCGCAGGGTCGGGACCAGCTTTGGGTCGACCTCGATCAGACAATAACGACGGCCATTGTCGTCGCGATCGCTGCGGAATCCCATTACCTGCTGCCGCACCCGGATCTGGCCGCGGATGATCCAGTAGATCGAGCCGCCCGCGAGGACCTCCTGCGCCCGGCGCAGGATGGTTCCTCGTATAAACCCAGCTGCCGCCGCGTTCCGCCTGCCGCGCCGCTCGGATGCGGCGCAAGTGGTCGATATCCTCGATCCCGACGGCGAGCTTCAGGAGGTGCAGCGGCACCGCGACGGCGCACCGGTCATTCTTGCCGAGGGCTTTCGGGCGCGGCGAGCGCGATCAGCTCGGCGCCCTCCTCGACGAGATCGCCGACGGCAAACCGAACGGCCGTGACGACGCCGTCGGCGGGTGCGGCCACGGTGTGCTCCATCTTCATCGCCTCGATGATCATCAGCGGCTCGCCGCGCCGGACATGGCTTCCGGGTTCGACCATCAGCTGGGTCACCCGCCCCGGCATCGGCGCGGTGAGCCGGCCGGCGCTCGGATCCTCGCCGGCCTTCGGGGCAAGCGGGTCGATCTCGACGAGCCGCCAGCTTTCGCCGTCGAGGAACACGGCCATGTCGAGATCGTGCTCGAGCACCGTGACGGGTCGGCGCACGCCGTCGAGAACGACAGAGAAGACACCATCGGGGCGCTGCTCGGCGTGCGCCACGAGCGGCTGCTCCCTGATCTGCAGCAACCAATCTCCGGCCCGGGCGGCCGCCGTCACCTTCTGTTCATCGGCACCGTCGCGGAACACGAGATCCTGGTGTCCCAGACCGCTCAGGCGCCAGCCGTCGATCCGCGCCCAGGGCGAGAACGGGTCACCGCGGCGGCCGGCGGCTTCCCTCGCCGCTGCCTCGCGCGCACTCAGTCGCATCAGCGTCGCGGCAGCGAGCACCGCCTCGGGAGCCGGCCGGCGCGGCGGAGTAAGGGCCGCCTGATGGCGCTCGATAAAGCCGGTGTCGATCGCGCCGGCGGCGAATTCCGGCTGCGCCGCAACCCGCACCAGAAAATCGCGGTTGGTCGCGACACCGAGCACCGCGCTCTGGGCGAGCGCGCGGCGCAGGCGAGCCAGGGCGGCTTCGCGATCCTCGCCCCAGGCGATGATCTTGGCGATCATCGGATCGTAAAACGGGGTGACGGCATCGCCTTGCCGCACGCCGGTATCGACTCGGGCGACCTCGGGCCCGGGGAGCCGCAGACGGTGCAGTGTCCCGGTCTGCGGCAGAAATCCGCGCTCCGGGTCTTCGGCATAGAGCCGTGCCTCGATCGCATGTCCGCGCACGAGGAGATCGCGCTGACAGAGCGGCAATGCCTCGCCCGCCGCGACCCGAAGCTGCCATTCGACGAGGTCGAGACCGGTCACCGCCTCGGTCACCGGGTGCTCGACCTGGAGCCGCGTATTCATCTCGATGAAGTAGAAGGCGCCTGCTTCGACAATGAACTCGACGGTGCCGGCGCCGATATAGCCGACCGCACGCGCCGCGGTGAGCGCCGCTTTGCCCATCGCCTTGCGCTGCTCGGCGTCGAGCCCGGATGCGGGCGCCTCCTCAATCACCTTCTGGTGCCGGCGCTGGATTGAGCAGTCGCGCTCAAAGAGATGCACGGTGTTGCCGTGCCTGTCGGCAAAGATCTGGATTTCGACATGCCGCGGCCGCTTCAGATATTTCTCGATCAGCATGCGGCCGTCGCCGAAAGCGGCCTCCGCCTCGCGCCGCGCTCCAGCGAGCGCCGAGGCGAAC
>DATNKF010000096.1:0-2218 GCA_035603555.1 Allostellaceae bacterium | reverse complement strand
CTGCACCTCGACGATGTCGGGACGGGCGTGCTCGACGGCGGTCATCGCCGAGTGCAGTCCGTGATCGTCATAGAGCAGCAGCCGTTGCACCGCGATCACGCGCTCGGCTCGGGCGGCGGCCACCAGGCCACTGTGGGAGGTAATGATCCCGTTGACGCCGATCTCGCGAGCCAGGAAGGCGACGCCCGCACGATCCTTGCCCAGCCCGGCAATCAGGTCGATGTGGACGAAGGCCATCTTGCCTCGGGCCTGAACCGCCCAGACGAGAGGACCGAGATGAAACGCGGGGGCGCGGACGAAGAAGACGGCCGGGACCTGGGAGGCCAGCGCCCGGGGAAGATCCTCAGCGTGGCGGATCACGGCCGCGACCGGCACGCGGTCGAAGGCCTCGAAGAGGCGCGTGACCGATCGATCGACGGCCTGTGCGCGAGCCGGCGGAGGGGTCGCGCGAGTGGCCATCGCCACCTCCTCTTTAAGGCTTCGATTTTACGGGGGCGGCTATTCTCGCCGCCCTTTCCACGCCGGGGGCGGCTATTGACCGAATGCTCTCCGGGTCGCAGACTACGGCATGCAAGGAGGCGAGCGAGGCGATCACCGAACGTCCGTTGACGATCACTAACAAGGTTGGCCTGCATGCGCGGCCGGCCGCGCTCTTCGTGCAAACCGCCGCGCGGTTCAAGGACACGAAGATTGAAGTCGTCAAAGATGGCACCGTGCGAGACGCGAAGAGCATGCTGGGCGTCCTCACCCTCGGCGTGAGCCAGGGAACGACGATCATGGTCCGCGCCGACGGGCCCCACGCGGAGGAAGCCATCGCGGCGCTCTCCGACCTCGTCGATCGCGACTTTGGCGAGTAGTCCGCCGCGCCCGGCCCTTCGAGGGATTGCCGCGGCTCCCGGGCGAGTGGTTGCGCCGGTATGGCGCTGGAGCGCCGCGGGGCTCGGCCCCACAACCGGCGCGCTATCCGGCGCGGAGGGTGTTGCCCAGCTTGGGCGTGCGATCGAAAAGGTCAAGGTGGATCTCGCCGCTAAGACCGCGCGCCTTCAGGCAAGCGGCCTGATCGCGGAGGCCGGCATCCTCGACGCGCAGGCCCTGATGCTCGATGACCCGGCCTTGCTCGATGGCGCATCCGAGTTGATCACGCAGGGGAGGCCGGCCGATGAGGCTGTCGCCGCAACGATGGCGCCCTTTGCGGAGATGCTGCGCGCGTCCCCCGACCCGGTATTTCAGGCGCGGGCGGTCGACGTCGAGGACGTCGTCGAACAACTTCGACATGTGTTGCAAGGTGTTACCGGCACACCGCCACCGCCGCGGCAGCCGTCGATCCTCGTGGCGCGGGATCTCGCGCCCTCGCAGACCGCCGGGCTCGACCGCGCGCTGGTGCTCGGATTCGCCACCGAGCAGGGCAGCGCCACGGCTCACACGGCCATCCTGGCTCGAGCGCTGGGCCTGCCCGCGGTGGTCGGCATCGCCGGCCTCGTTGATGCGGTCGAAGATGGTCAGGCGGTGTTGCTCGACGGGGACGAGGGGACGCTCATGATCGATCCTCCAGCCGACGCCGTCGCGACGGTGCATTCAGCGGCGCAGCCTGCCGCGGACGCCGAGCCGGCCGTGACCCGCGACGGCCGCCGCGTCGAAATCGGCTGCAACGCCGCCGGCGTGGAAGACGCGCGGCGAGCCGCCGCGGCCGGTGCCGATGGGATCGGTCTGCTGCGTAGCGAGTTTCTTTTCCTCGGTTCCGATCGCCTTCCGTCGGAAGACGAACAGGTCGCGGTACTCGAAGAGGTGGCGACGGCGATGGGCGAGCGTCCGGTCATCTTGCGAACGCTCGACGTCGGAGCCGATAAGCCGCTGCCGTCGCTGCCACAGCCACCCGAGGCCAACCCGGCGTTGGGCGTGCGCGGATTGCGGCTCCAACTGCTACGACGGCCCGATCTGCTGCTCGATCAGATGCGCGCGGCGCTCCGCGTCTCGGCCAGGCACCCGCTGCGGCTGATGTTCCCGATGGTGTCCACCGTTGACGAAGTCCGCCAGGTGAAGGCCCTGCTGGCGCAGGCGCGGCTCGATGTCAACCCCAACGCGGCCGACGGGACTGGAATGCCGGTCGGCATCATGATCGAGGTGCCGGCGGCCGCGGTCGGCGCCGATGCGCTGGCGGCCGAGGTGGACTTCTTCAGCCTCGGCACCAACGATCTGACGCAATATCTGTTTGCCGCCG
>DATNKF010000095.1:0-7273 GCA_035603555.1 Allostellaceae bacterium | reverse complement strand
CTCGGACAAACCACGGTGGCGACTCTGCGCAACGCACCGATCGTGACCTTGTTGGCCAATGGGATGCCGGTAACCATGCTTCTCGATACCGGCGCCGAAACGACGATCCTGACACCGGGCGTCGCCAAGCGTCTCGGCGCTCCGCGGCCCCAGGTCGAGTTTGATCGGCAGCTGCGCGGGGTCGCAGGCAGTTTGAAGACCAGCGAGGTAGAATTGCACAGCTTCGCCATCGGCGGGGTCGCGATACCTTGGCGAAGGGTTCGCGTCGCCCCGATCAGCGTGGCGAGCGTCTTTTCCGGACCGCTGGACGGCGTGCTCGGAGCCGACAGTCTGAACAGCTTCGATATAGACCTCGACCTACCGAATAACCGAATAACATTCTACAGGAGGCAGGCCTGCCCCGCCGCCGCGCCGGCCTGGACCGAGCCCTACATCACGATGGCCGCCGGCCGATCGAAGGGTGACCATCTGTTCTTTCCGGTGCAGCTCGATGGCCACAAGATTAACGCGTTCATCGATACCGGCGCGCAATCGACTGTGCTTGCCACCAGCGCTGCGTTGGCTCTGGGGTTGACCCCGGCGCTACTGGCCCGTGACCGCGCGGCAGTCCTGCGCGGCGCAGGGCCAGAACAGCTGAGCGGTCGCGTCCATCGGTTTGCGCGACTGGAAATCGGCGGGGAGACAATCCGCGACCCGGAAATTATCGTAGCCGACCTCAACTTGAGCGATGCCGACCTCGTGCTCGGGATCGACATCGTCAGACCGTGGCGGATCTGGTTGTCCTACGGTGCACAGAAAATCTTCCTGCTGCGCCGCACCTAAGGTGCGTTGCCAGAAGCTCGCGGCGAAGTCGAATCGACGTACCGCCGGTCGCCGTGTTAGGATGCAGAGAAATGTCGATCGGTAGCTTGATCGGATCGGTCGTGAATGTCCGCCGGAAGTTGCGGGCAGTGGCCGCAGTGATCGCCGATCCGGCCGCCACCGACCATGAGAAAGCCAACGCCGCAGCCCTGAAGGAGCGCCTGGAGCGCCGGCTCAGGGAGGCCGGGGTCCCTGCAGGAGACTGGACGGACAGCGCCTTTCGGCTCGGCAGATGGGCCGGGCAATTGAAAAATTCCTCGTCTCCCACATCGCCCCAGGGCGACTGGACGGACACCGCCCACCGGCTGGGCAAGGCCCTGCGCCGAGGCTACAAGAGGTGGTCGTCGGAGTGAATGCCGGGCGCTGAGGCCCTCCGACGAGGCACATCTCGAAGGAGGCCGCCATGTCGCTCAGCCGAGAATTCGCCGCGTTTGTCGCCAATCTCAAATATGACGACCTGCCGCCCGAGGTGGTGGATCGCGCCAAGGGCGTCAGTTTGCAGGCGTTATCCTCGGCTCTCGTCGCCCACCAGATGCCGGGGAGCCGGCAGGCCCTGGCGCTGATGCAGGAAGAGGAGGCCGGCGGCGGGGCAGCGACCGTATTGTGCAACGGCAGCAAGCTGACCAAGGCAGGGGCCGCCTTCGTTAATGCGGAAATGATCTTTGCCGGTGGCAAGTGGGACACGTTTCGCATGCTGACCCACCCCGGGATCGCGATCCTGCCGGCGGCTCTCGGAGCGGCTGAAACCGCCGGCGCCTCCGGCAAGGAGTTCCTCGTCGCTGTCGCCGCCGGCTACGAGGTCATGGAGCGCATGGCCGCGGAGTTCATCCCCACCGTGATGTCGCGCGGCTTTCACGCGGGGCCGGTGTTCGGCATCTTTGGCGCCGCGACCGCCGCTGCCAGGCTCCAGCGCCTCGAGGAGGACCAGATCCACAGCGCGATCGCGCAATGCGTCAACCTTGCCGCCGGCAATTTGGAGGGAGCGCGCAGCGGCGGTCGCTCATTGCGCGAAGGGGGTGCCGTCCGCAACGCCCTGCTCGCCGTCGCTTTGGCCAAGCACGGGACACCGGGCGGCGAGACGACGCTCGAAGGAGATGCTGGCTTCTACCATGCCTACGCCGGCAACAACCGCGGCGAGTTGCGCTACAGCTTCACCGGCTCGAACCGCGCCGATCTCGGCAACATCACCAAAGGTCTCGGCCGCGACTGGATCTTCCTCGAGACGCTCTACCGCATCTATTCGACCGCCGGCTACAACATCGCCCATGTCGACGTGACGGCGCGGCTCTGCGAGGAGCACAACATCGGCCCCGGCGACATCGACCGCATCGAGGCCGTGGTCAACTGGTTGGAGACCGAGTATCCGAGCCCGGCCTTTCCCAGCCGCGGCATCGACAACCCGCCGCAGGTCGGCAGCACGCAATATTTCGCCGCCTGGGGAGCGGCTGAGCGCGGCTACCCCCTACTGCGCGGCGCCCAGCCCGGTCCCGGCGAGACCGACCCGCCAGAGGTGCTCGACCTGATGCACCGCGTCACCTTGATCCCAACGGTGCGCCGCGCTCTTTTCGGTCCGCGGATCACCGTCTTCACCAAGGACGGTCGAAACTTCACCAGAGAAGGCACCGGCCGCGAATTCATCTGGGACTTCGAGGAGGAAGCCCGGCGCATCCGCCCCATCACCCCCGGCCTCGCCATCGGCGAGCCGCGATTCGCCGAGCTGATCGACACCTGTCGTCACCTGGAGAACATCGACCGGGCCGCCCAAAAGCTTATTGCGCTGACTATTCGCGCCTGAATCGAGCGTCTGATCACGGCTTGCGGATCCTGCGACTTTTGGTTGTCCAAAATATGACGGCTCGCTGCACCTGCAGCGCATCTGCAGCGGGATCTCATCTTGAGGTTGCAAGGCTCGAATGCGGCCAGACCGCCCCTTCGGCAACCGCCGCCCGCGCATCTGCCCCGGCACATGCGCCTCCCTCGCGTAGGCGACGCTCCCATCAGACGCCGCGATCAACCTTAATCTACGATGGTAATACGGCAATTTTGTGGATGACTAATTCGCAATCCACCGATGCTATTTAGGCCAAAACCTGAGATTCCGAAATAGAGGCCATGATGCTTGACTCGCCCGTCTTCGTATGCCCCGATCGCCCTAGACTCCGGGGCCCACAAGGAGGAGATCATGAGCTCACCCAAGAAGCTGTCGCATATCGTGCTGCAGACCAATCGTCGGCGTGAGATGATCGATTGGTACTGCACCGTGCTCGGAGCCGAGGTCCTTTACGAAGCCGAGCGCATTTCGTTCATCAGCTATGACGACGAGCATCACCGCGTCGCCTTCCTCGACCCGGGACCGCTCGCTGACCGCCAGCCCGACGCGGCGGGCCTAAATCACGTCGCGTTCACCTTTGCCGGCCTCGATGATTTGACCGAGAACTACCTGCGGCTCAAGGAGATCGGTATCAGTCCGCACCGCTGCGTCAACCACGGTGTCACGACCTCGATGTATTACCACGATCCGGACAACAATCAGGTCGAGCTCTTGGTCGACAATTTCGCGACCGCGGAGGATGGTCAGGCCTATATGCGCGGGCGCTCGGTCACCGACAAGAACCCGGTCGGCGTCGTCTACCAACCCGACGAGCTGGTCGCCCGCGTTCGCGCCGGCCTCCGGATCGAGGAACTCCCTTCGATAAACGCATAGGACAACGCGACCGCCGCGCGCTTCTCGACGAGGCCGAAGCAGCGGCTCGGCGCTCGCAATGGCGCCGCTCCTCACCGCGTTATGGCGAGGAGCCGGAGACGACGGAGCAATCTCGACGAGGCCGGACCCGGTCCGGGTTAGATCTCGTGGACGTCGATGATGCCGGGGAGCGACTTGACCGCGGCGCGGGTTCTGGGATCGACCCTGAAGCCGCCGGGGATGGCGATCTCGACCTCGCGCGAGGGGAGGTCGAGCACGACTGTGACGCGGCCGCGGCCGCCTGCTTCGCGGGCTATTACGTTCTTGAGGCTGGAGAGCGCGCGGGCCTCGCCGACGAAGACCCGCAGGCCAGCGGCGGCCTGGGCGACGACCGCGTCGAGCGGCTCGATCCTCTGGGCGATCAGGCGCAGACTCTCCTCCTCGCTGCGCACATCGACGGTGACAACCAGGAGCTGACCAGGATCCAGCAGCCTGCGCGCTTCGCTCAGCATCTCCGAGTAAAGCGTCACCTCAAACATCCCGCTCGGATCCGACATCTGGACAAAGGCGAAACGGTTGCCGCGCGCCGAGGTGCGTTCCTTGCGGTCGACGACAATGCCGGCGAGCTTAAAGCGGGCCCCCTCGCTCGCCGCCAAACCCGCCGGCAGCTCGGCGAAACGGATGACGCCGGCGCGTTCGAGGCTCTTGCCATAGGGTTCGAGCGGGTGGCCCGAGAGGTAAAAGCCGATCGCCGCGAACTCGTGCTGCAGCCGTTCGACCGACGGCCAGTCGGGCAGCAAAGGCAGGGCTGGGCGTGGCGCAAAGCTCGGATCGAGGTTGCCGAAGAGGCTCTCCTGGCGGCTTTCGCGCTCCTCGGCGACGAGGCTCGCCTGGCGCAGCAGCTGGTCAGCGGCGGCGAAGGTCTGCGCCCGGTTCGGGTTGAGGCTGTCGAATGCGCCGGCCTTGGCGAGGCTCTCGAATTGCCGGCGGTTGAAGCTCCTGATATCGAGGCGGCGGGAAAAATCGGCCAGATCCTTGAAGCGGCCATCTCGAGCGCGCGCGGCGACGAGCTCGCCCATCGCTTGCCCGCCCACCCCCTTTACCGCGGCGAGTGCATAGCGGATCGCGGGCTTCCCCCCACCCTGCCCTCCCCCGTTGACGGGGGAGGGAGGGGCGGGGGGTTCGGGCTCGACGGCAAACGTCACCTCGGAGCGATTGATGTCGGGCGGCAGAAGGCGGATGCCGAGCCGGTCGAGCTCCAGACGGAAGACATTGAGCTTGTCGGTGTTGCCGAGGTCGAGGGTCATCAGAGCGGCGAGGAACTCGACAGGGTAATTGGCCTTCAGATAGGCCGTCTGATAGGCGAGGAGCGCATAGGCGGCGGCATGCGACTTGTTGAAGCCGTAGCCGGCGAATTTTGCCATCTGGTCGAAAATCTGGTCAGCTAGCCGAGCATCGACGCCGCGCCCGCCAGCACCTTCGATAAACAGCTGACGTTGCGCCTCCATCTCGGCCGGGATCTTCTTGCCCATCGCCCGGCGCAACAGATCGGCGCTGCCGAGGCTGTAGCCCGCCAGCACCTGGGCGATCTGCATCACCTGCTCCTGGTAGATCATGATCCCGTGGGTCTCCCTCAGGATCCCCTCGATCGCCGGGTGCGGATAGTCGGCTGCCTCCTCACCGTGCTTGACCGCGATATAGCGCGGAATGTTCTCCATCGGCCCGGGGCGGTAGAGCGAAACGACAGCGATGATGTCCTCGAAGCAGTCGGGCCGCAGCTTTTTCAGCATGTCGCGCACGCCGGCGCCTTCGAGCTGGAACACGCCCACGGTCTCGCCGCGCGCCAACAGCTCATAGGCGCCGCGATCGTCGAGCGGCAGGTTCTCCAAATCGAGCGTGACGCCGCGGGCGGCGAGCAGATCGCGTGTGCGGGCCAGCACGGTCAAGGTCTTGAGCCCGAGAAAGTCGAACTTCACGAGACCGGCGAGCTCGACCCATTTCATGTTGAACTGGGTGACCGGGATATCCGAGCGCGGGTCGCGGTAGAGCGGGACAAGCTCGGTGAGCGCGCGGTCGCCGATGACGACGCCGGCGGCATGCGTCGAGGCATGCCGGTAGAGCCCTTCGAGCTTCAGAGCGATGGTCATCAGACGCGCCACGGTCTCGTCGGTGTCGCGCTGGTGCTGCAACGCCGGTTCGCCCGCGATCGCCTGTTCAAGGGTGACGGGGTGCGCCGGGTTGTTCGGCACCAGCTTGCACAACCGGTCGACCTGCCCGTAGGGCACGCCCAATACCCGGCCGACATCGCGCAATACCGCTCGTGCTTGCAACTTGCCGAAGGTGATGATCTGGGCAACCCGGTCGCGCCCGTATTTCTGCTGAACGTAGCGGATTACTTCGTCGCGCCGGTCCTGGCAGAAATCGATGTCGAAATCCGGCATCGAGACCCGCTCAGGGTTGAGAAACCGTTCGAACAGCAGGCCGAAGCGCAACGGGTCGAGATCGGTGATGGTCAGCGCCCAGGCGACGACCGAACCGGCCCCCGACCCGCGCCCGGGACCGACCGGGATGCCCTGGCGCTTGGCCCATTGGATGATGTCGGAGACGATCAGGAAATAACCGGCAAAGCCCATTCCGACGATCGTGTCGAGCTCGAATTCGAGGCGCTGGCGATAGGGTGCTGCAGCGTCGTCGCCGATCTCGGCCCGGCAGAGCCGCTCCTCCACACCGGCCCGGGCAGCGTGGCGCAATGCTGTCTCCTCGTCGGCGCCACCGGTTGTCGGGAAAGCCGGCAGGATGGGTTGGCGCTGCTGCGGAATGAAGGCGCAGCGGCGGGCGATGACGAGGGTGTTGTCGCAGGCTTCTGACAGATCGGCGAAGAGCGCCCGCATCTCCTGCGCCGACCGAAAGTAATGATGCGGGGTCAATCGCTTGCGTTCCTGGTCGGCGACAACTGTTGTTTCGGCGACGCAAAGCAGTGCGTCGTGCGCCTCGTAAAAATCGCGATCGGGGAAATAGGCGTCGTTGGTCGCGACGAGTGGAAGGTCGTGACGATACGCCAGCTCCACCAGACCCGGCTCGGTCCGTGCCTCTTCGGGCGTACCATGGCGCATCAGTTCGATATACAGCCGATTGGGAAACACGCCGGCGAGGTGGATCAGGGCGGTTTCGGCGGCGTCGGTCTGGCCCTCCGCGAGAAGCCGCCCGACCGGACCGCGCGGCCCTCCGGCCAGGCAGAGGAGCCCCTCGCTCGCCGCAGCAAGATCCGAAGCGGTGATCGCCGGCTCGGTCGGCATCTCGCTCGCGAGATAGGATCGGCTGACGAGGTCGAGCAGGTTGCGATAGCCCGTCTCGCTCTGCGCCAAAAGCACGATCCGGTCCGGTTCGTCTCCACCCCGATCCAGCCGGCTCCTATCCTGGCCGCCGTTGCGCACCAGGGCAATCTCGCAGCCGATGATCGGCTGGATACCTGCTGCGGCGCAGGTCGTTGCGACTTCGAGCGCGCCGAACAGATTGCCGGTATCGGTAACCGCCACCGCCGGCATGCGCTCGGACTTGCACAGCTCGACCAGCTCGTTGACCCGGATCGCCCCGGCCGACAGCGAGTAGGCGGTATGAACGCGGAGATGGACAAAATCGGCGAGCGGCATGCCCACAACATTGCATGGGCTGCCGGAGATTTCAGCCGTGGTCACGATACACCCGGCTTTTTCGGCTCAAACGGGCTCG
>DATNKF010000094.1:0-2980 GCA_035603555.1 Allostellaceae bacterium | reverse complement strand
TGCCGGATGTCAGCTAGGTGAGAGACCTGCATAATTCCGCAAAATCCCGGCAAGTTTACCGGACCCGCCCCATTCTTCCCAGCCGCCGGGAAATGGGCCGAGGCTCAGCGGGCGAGGTCGCTGGCCAGCGAGAAGGCCGCTTTGCGGCCGATCTGGCCGCGATAAATCTGCAGGGTTTCGAGCACGCGTTGAACGTAGTTTCGCGTCTCGCCGATTGGGATGTTCTCGATCCAGTCGACCATCTCGATACCACCGCCGCGCGGATCTCCGTAATCGCGCAGCCACTGCCGAACCCGTCCGGGACCGGCGTTATAGGCGGCGATCGCGAGCGCGTACGAGCCCCCGAAATCGTCGATCAGCTTCTCGAGGTAGGCGCGGCCGAGAAGCACATTGTAGGTGCCGTCAGTCGTCAGCCGTTCGGCCGAGAACGGCACTCGCATCTTGCGGGCGAGATCGCTCGCGGTGGCCGGCATCAGCTGCATCAGACCTCGTGCGCCCGCCCGACTGACCGCGTCGCGATCGAACGCGCTTTCCTGACGGGTGATCGCCAAGAGCAGAGAATGCTCGGCGGTGCCACCGCTGGGCAAGGAGGTGACGGGGTAGCCGTGGATCATCAGCGGCGTCCCGGCGTCGATGGCGCGCTTGGCCACCGCGACAGCGAGATCGATCCGTCCGCTGCTCTCGGCAAGAGTTGCCAGCATCGCGAACTGGGTCGGCGTCGCAGCGTTGTCCACCAAGCTCAGCATGAACACCTTGCCCTGGTCTCGGTAGCCGAGATCGAGAAGGATGCGGGCAGCGCGGACCAATTCGTTCTGGTTGAAGCCGGCCAGTTCTGTGGCATCGGGAACCGGCTCCGGCACCGGGCGGGGAGGCGCATCGTCGCCGAGCTGGTGGGCGGCGAGCTGCCCATAGAAGGTGACCGTGTGCTCGGCCGCCGCGGCATACGATTTCGAGGCCAGCTCCGGCTCGGCCCGAGCAGCAGCTGCGCGTCCACCCCAATAACCGGCCCGAGCCTTCGCGTAAGGCGTGTTGACCCGGGTCAGAATTCGCGAGAAGTGGTCGGACGCATCGGCCGGGTTTTTCATATAGCGCAAGGCGATGTAGCCCAGGAGAAACTCCGCCTCGGAGTAGGCATTGCCCTCGATCAGACCGTGCTGCGCGGCGATGCGATAAGCGAGCTCGGCATTGCCGGTGGACAGCAGCCGGCGCGCGATGCTCTGCCGCTCGACCCACCACGCAGCGGGCCGCACCGGATCTCCGGGGTGGGACAGCAAGATCCGCACCGCCCCATCGACCATGTCCTTCCTGGCGCACCAACGCAGCTCTTCGTAAGTGATGCCGGGATCGGAGCGTAGCTGCGTTGGGACCCGAGCGGTCAGAAACTCGGCATTCGGGGCTAGAGCGGCAAGCGCCAGACGTGCTTCGGCCACGCTTCGCCAATCCGCCGGCACGAGCGGGAGCAGGCGACGCGCTGCCTCCTGCTGCCCCTCCCAAAGCAGGCGGTCGAGGCGCCTCTCGTGATCCTCAGGGCGGATCGAAGCGTCATGACGGGCGAGGAAGGCCTTCTCATCGCCAGGACCAAAATCGGCATCGATCCAGGCTGCGCGCAACGCTGCGGTGCCGCCTTCGAGGCTGCCAGAGCCCAGCATGATTTCTGCCTCGCGGGCTTTGCCGATGCCGCTCACCGGAGGGCGGCGCCTGAACCAGTCGGCGGCAACCGCATCCGATTCGCCGCTCAAGGCTTCCTCGGCGTGCCGGCGCAGCGCCTTTGGCCGCGGCCAGTCCGGGTTCTTCTCGATAAACTCGGCGATATCGGCAAAACGCCCCGGCGCGCCGGGGCGGGAGTAGTCGAGCCAGCGGACGATCTTGAGCGGCAGCGGGTCGCCGACCGCCGCCGCACCCGCATAGGCGCGGGTCCAGTCGCCGCTCTGCGCCGCGGCGAGGGCCGCGCGCGCCGCCTGAAGATCGAGCTCGGAGAGCCCCTGCGCACGCAACACCGGAAACGTGCCGAAGAGTGTGAGGACTATGCCCAGAAGAGCGACGCGAACAGCCAAAAACAAGCTCCACCCCTTGCCGGGTCAAAGATGAGGCGAAGGTCATTACGGGTTTTGCGATGTTCCGGCAAGCGGGACCGGACCAACACGCTGGAGGGAAGGGAGGGCTGTTGAAGCCCGCGCTCGCGAGGACTATCGTGCTTCAGTTCCACCGCAATCCGGGAGGAAACAATGTTCAAGGGATCGCTCGTCGCGCTGATCACACCCTTCCGCAGCGGAGGTCTCGACGAGAGCGCCTTTCAGGAGCTCGTGGCTTGGCAAGTTGGACAGGGCACGCATGGCCTGGTGCCGTGCGGCACGACCGGCGAAACGCCAGCACTCGAGCATGACGAGCAACGGCGAGTTATCGAGCTGTGCGTTGAGGTGGCCAAGGGCCGGGCTCCGGTGATCGCCGGAACGGGTTCCAATTCGACCGCTCATACGATCGAGGCGACACGGCAAGCGAAGAAGGCCGGCGCCGATGCAGCGCTGATCGTCTGTCCGTACTACAACAAGCCGACGCAGGAGGGGCTCTACCACCACTTCAAGGCGGTACACGACGCGGTCGAGCTGCCGATCGTCATCTACAACATCCCGGGCCGCACGTCGGTCGACATGACCACTGCAACAATGGCGCGGCTCGCCAAATTGCCGAACATCGTCGGCGTCAAGGACGGCACCAACGACTTGACCCGCCCGCTCAAAATGCGGGTCGAGATCGGCGCGGATTTTGCCCTGCTCTCGGCCGAGGACGCCACCGCCGTTGCCTACCTCGCCCAGGGCGGGGATGGCTGCATTTCGGTCACCGCCAATGTCGCGCCGCAACTTTGCTCGGAAATGCACGAGGCGTGGCAGCGCGGCGATTTCAAAACGGTGCGTGAAATAAACCAACGGTTGATCCCTCTGCACGACGCCTTGTTCGCCGAAACGAGCCCGGCGCCGGTAAA
>DATNKF010000093.1:0-9209 GCA_035603555.1 Allostellaceae bacterium | reverse complement strand
GCGGTTAGCGACGGCGAACGGGATCAGGATAAGTAAAGCTGCAACCAACATTACCGCCCAACAGACGGTCCTCATCGTACCGACCCTGCAGGCGACCGCACCGGTTTACGCCTGGCGCGCACTCTGGTTTAAGCGGTCGCGAAGCTGCTTGCCGGTTTTGAAGAACGGAATGTGCTTCTCCCCGACGCGCACACTGTCGCCCGTCCGCGGGTTGCGGCCGACGCGGGCATCCCGGCGCTTGACCGAGAATGCCCCAAATCCGCGCAATTCGACGCGGTCGCCGCGAGCCAGCGCCGCGGCTATCTCGTCGAAGATCGCCGTTACGATGACTTCGACATCGCGCTGGTACAAATGCGGATTGGCTTCCGCGAGTTTCTGTACGAGCTCCGATTTAGTCATTTGCCCAGCGCCAGTGCTCTGATTCCGGTTAGGTCAGCGTGCCAAACCCCCCAGCAAGCGTCAAGCAATGGACGCACGCACGCGACCGCCGGCAGGACCCGAGGTGCTCACTTGATCAGCGCTGGGGGTCGGGCCCAGCTCAGCTCTTCTCCTCCGTCTTCTCTTCGGCCTCGCCTTGCCGTCGCGCGCGGCTGATCGCAGCGCCAAGGATGTCACCGAGGCTGGCGCCTGAATCGGAAGAGCCGAATTCCGCCATGGCTCGCTTCTCTTCGTCCATCTCGCGCGCCTTGATCGAGAGGGTGAGCTTGCGGGTGGCGCGGTCGATTGCCGTCACCTTGGCATCGAGCTTCTCGCCGACGGCAAACCGATCGGGACGCTGCTCGCTGCGGTCGCGCGACAACTCCGACTTTCGGATGAAGCCAAGCACGCCATCACCGATCGTCACCTCGACCCCGCCATCGGTGATCGCGGCTACTGTTCCTGTGAGGATCTCACCCTTCTTTAGCTTCGCCATACCGGCCTCAAAGGGGTCAGCGGCGAGCTGCTTGATCCCCAGGCTGATGCGCTCTTTCTCGACGTCGACGTCGAGAACCTTGACACGCACCACCTCACCCCGGCGGTAATTGTTGATTGCTTCTTCTCCCGGACGGCTCCAGTCGATATCGTTGAGGTGGACCATGCCGTCGATTTCGCCAGGCAGGCCGACGAACAGGCCGAATTCGGTGATGTTGCGGACCTCGCCCTCGATCTCGCTTCCAACGGGATGCTCTTCGAGGAAGGCCTCCCATGGATTTGCAAGCGTTTGCTTCAGGCCGAGGCTTATCCGGCGTTTCTGGGGATCGACATCGAGCACCATCACCTCGACCTCCTGACTGGTCGAGACGATCTTGCCGGGATGCACGTTCTTCTTGGTCCAACTCATCTCGGAGACATGGACCAGTCCCTCGACCCCGGGCTCCAGTTCCACGAAGGCGCCGTAATCAGTGATGTTGGTGACACGGCCGCGGAATTTGGCTCCGGCTGGATACTTGAGGTCCACACCCTCCCACGGATCGGCCTCGAGCTGCTTCATGCCGAGAGAGATGCGTTGCGTCTCGGGATTGAAGCGAATGACCTGAACCTTGACGGTCTGGCCGATGGTCAACGCCTCCGACGGATGATTGATGCGGCGCCAGGCAATGTCGGTAACATGGAGCAGCCCGTCGACGCCACCGAGATCGACGAAAGCGCCGTAATCGGTGATGTTCTTGACCACGCCGCTGAGTATCTGGCCTTCCTTCAGGCTGGCAACGAGTTCGGAGCGCTGCTCGGCGCGACTCTCCTCGAGAACAGCCCGGCGCGACACGACGATGTTGCCGCGCGAGCGGTCCATCTTGAGGATCTGGAACGGTTGCGGCGATCCCAACAGCGGGGTGATGTCGCGCACTGGTCGGATATCGACTTGGCTGCCCGGGAGGAAGGCGACTGCGCCGTTGAGATCTACTGTAAAACCGCCTTTTACCCGGCCGAAGATTACGCCGGTCACCCGGTCGTTCGCCTGAAAGCTCTTGTCCAGCTGCGTCCAGGCTTCCTCGCGGCGCGCCTTCTCGCGCGAGAGCTGGGCCTCCCCATTCTTATCCTCCATACGCTCGAGATAGACCTCGACGATGTCGCCGACATGCAGCTCGGGTTCGGCGCCCCCAGCGATGAACTCCTTGAGCGGTACGCGGCCTTCCGATTTGAGGCCGACATCGATCAGCGCGGCATCGTTCTCCAGAGCGATAATCCGGCCCTTGACCACAGTGCCTTCGAGGCTGCTCGCGACACCGAGCGATTCATCGAGAAGCGCGGCGAAACTCTCCTTCGCGGGGGCCTCCCTCGTCTGCAATTCTACTGCTGCCATTCCTTCTCCTTGAGTGCGCGTGCGATAAGATCAGAGGCGCGCTCGAACACCGCATCGGGGTCGAGGGTCGTCGTGTCGATGACGATCGCGTCGGGCGCTGTAATCAGCGGGGACGCCCGACGTTCGGTGTCGCGCGCGTCGCGTTCCTTGAGATCCTGTAGGACATCCTCGAATATAGCCGCAGCGCCACCTTGCCGCAACTCTCCGACCCGGCGCCGGGCGCGCTCCGCGACATTGGCGGTGATGAACAGCTTGACATCGGCTGCCGGCCAGACGATCGAGCCAATGTCTCGGCCGTCGAGGACCGCGCCTTTGGCGGGCGGCGGTGGATGCGCCGCGAAGTTTCTCTGTAAGTCGAGCAAGACGCGCCGGACGGCCGGGATCGCAGCGACTATCGATGCGGCCGCCGAAACCGCTTCGCCGCGCAGCCGTGGATCCTCGATCATTTGCGGGTCGAGATGCCGCGCAGCCTCCTCCGCCGCCGCCGGATCGTCCGGATCGCGGGCTTGGTCGAGGACGCGGAGCGCGACGGCTCGGTACAACGCACCCGTGTCCAGGTGTGAGAGCCCGAAGCGGTCGGCAAGGCGGCGCGCCAGCGTACCCTTTCCCGAAGCCGCCGGCCCGTCGATCGCGACAACAAAGGGACGAACCGTCACTCCCCGTCCCGGATGACCGCGCCAAGCCCGCCCATCAGGGCGACGAAACCCGGGAAGCTGGTCGCTATCGCCGCGGCGTCGTCGATGCGCACCGGCAGGCGGGTCGCCAGACCGAGGACGAGAAATGCCATCGCGATCCGATGATCAAGTTGCGTTTCGATGAGCGCGCCGCCGGCGGGCGGTCCGCCATTGCCGTCGATCGTAAGCGTGTCGCCGTCGACCGCCACATCTACGCCGCAACCACTGAGGCCGGCAGCAATTGCCGAGAGACGGTCGCTCTCCTTGACGCGCAGCTCGGCGAGCCCGCGCATCACCGTGCGCCCTCGGGCGCAAGCAGCGGCAACGGCAAGAATAGGATACTCGTCGATCATCCGGGGCGCTCGTTCTGCCGGGATGTCAGCGCCTTTTAATGTTCCGGCACGGGCGCGCAGGTCGGCGACCGGCTCTCCCCCCTCGTCACGCTCGTTCAACAAGACAATGTCTGCGCCCATCTCGCGCAGACATTCGAAGAGGCCCGTGCGCAACGGGTTGATGCCGACCCCCTGGATAGTAACTTCCGAGCCGGGAACAATCAGCGCCGCAATTAGCGGAAACGCGGCCGAGGAGGGGTCGCCCGGTACGACGATGGGCGCTGCGGCGAGTTCGGGATAGCCCTCCACCGTGATGCACTTCCCACCGCCCTCTGCAGGCTCGCTGTCTACCACTGCGCCGAAATGGCGAAGCATGCGCTCGGTGTGGTCGCGGGTTGCTTGGGGTTCGATCACGGTGGTCGCTCCTGGGCTGTTAAGGCCGGCGAGCAGCACCGATGATTTGACCTGCGCCGAGGGCATTGGAAGGCGATAGTTGATCGGCACCGGATCAGCGGCGCCACTGACGACGAGCGGCAGGCGCGCACCTTCTCTCGTCACAAAGCGCGCCCCAAAGCGGCTCAGGGGTTCGACGACACGACCCATCGGCCGGCGGCGCAGCGACGCGTCGCCCGTGACGAAGGCGGTGATCGGATGGGTAGAAAGGACACCAAGTAGGAGTCGTGCCGCGGTTCCGGAATTGCCGAGATCGAGCACATCGTCCGGCTCGGCGAGCCCGCCGATCCCGACACCGTCCACCGTCCACCGCCCGTCGCCGATTCGTGTAGCGTGAGCGCCGAGCGCGTTGAGTGCGGCGGCGGTTGCCAGAACGTCCTCGCCCTCCAGCAGACCCGAGATTTCGGTTTGTCCGACGGCAAGCGCCCCCAGCATCAGCGCGCGATGGGAAATCGACTTATCGCCGGGCACTAGAATCCTGCCGGCGAGGGGACCAGGCGGGTGCGAGGCGATCAGGGTTGTGGAAGAATAAGGCGACAGGTCGTTGGCCATGACGGACGCTCAGATATCGGCGGGTGGTTGCGGTCGCCTCGCCGCTTGGCCATATGCCGGGGCTCGGCGGGCGATCTCTCGACGATTACCTTGGTGTTTGCTTTTGACAGGGTGACGGCTCTGTGGCAATGGCGCGCCCAGCCGATCTGGCGAAATCTCGATGGAGTGAAGTGTGGCCAAAGCCGAATGGGGCACCAAGCGGATTTGTCCGACCTGCGGAACGCGCTACTACGACCTGTTGCGCGAGCCCGTGATCTGCCCGAAATGCGACACGCCTTATGATCCGGAGGCGTTTTTGAGATCCCGCCGCGCACGCCCCGCCGCACCTGTCGAGAAGGAACTCGAACCTGTGGGAGCCGAGGAGCTCGACGCCGATCTCGAGACCGAGGAGGCCGATGTCGCAGAGGAGGAAGAAGAGGCCGTCCCTCTTGAAGAGGCCGAAGAGGAGGACGAAGAGCTGCTCGAAGATGCATCCGAACTCGGCGAAGACGAGGACGACATGGCCGAGGTGATCGAGAACGTCGAGGAAGAGGAGCGCTGAGGCGGCTCAGGGCCGGTCCGGGCGCTGCGATTTTTCGCTTGCCGCGGTCGCTGGGCCTTCCTACCTTCGCAACGCGCATCAGTTGCGGGGCCATAGCTCAGCTGGGAGAGCGCTACAATGGCATTGTAGAGGTCACCGGTTCGATCCCGGTTGGCTCCACCAATTAGTCGAAGGGCTCAGCCGGCTCAGCCGCTGAGCCCTTCCGATCAAGGCCGCGTTCAAGATCTAGCTGCGCTGGAAGCGGGGCGGCCAATTCTCCTCACGAAGGCTACTTGCACGGTCTGCCGCGCCAGGGTAGCCCCGCGACCGGGACGGACATTTTGTTGACCCTCGGTTGGTACGATCATTCCCGGCTTGGCATTTACAATCCGGCCGGGGCCGAGCCTGAGCGGGAGCGGCGTCGCGGATGATCCCCCAACCGTGGCGCCGCTCCTTCGTTTCACACCCGCATCCTCTTTTCGTTCGCCCCGTCACCAAGGCGAGGGTTGAGTTCACCGGCGCGTGCTGCCAAGCTCGCCACGCTCGGCTCTCGCCGAGCACAACGAGATCCGGCAAGGAGAACGATCATGGCTATGGCCGTACAGCACGTGCATCTCAAGGGTGAGGACCCCCAGAAGACCGCGCAGTTCTACATCGACAATCTAGGCGCGAAGCTCATCGCCGAGATCCCAGGCCGCGGCTGCCGGCTCGACCTGCACGGGTTGCAGCTCAACATTACCGGGATAGTCGCCAGTCAAAGCCGCAAGCAGCTTTACGGTATCGAGCACATTGCCGTCGACACCGACGATTATGCCGGGACATTGGCCAAGCTCAAGGCCAATGGCGTGCGTATCCTCGAAGAGATGCCGCCCAATAACGGCCGCCGGGTCTGCTTTCTGGAGGCCCCTGACGGCGCCCAGGTCGAGGTCATCGAAAAAGTCTAACACATAGACGACTGGCTCCAAACCGAAGGCGAGGGCGAAGTATGGCCTTGAAAGACCACATTCCGCTGGGCGTAGCGCTACCCCATCGCTCGCCGGAGCCGGTCGATATGGAGGAGGTGCGGCGGGTCGCTCGGCGCGCCGAGGCGTTGGGCTTCCGCGACCTCTGGGTCACTGAGAACACGCTTGATCATGTTTTCTGCTTCGACCCGGTGGTGGCCCTGACCTATGCGGCCGCGGTCACTTCGACGATCCGGCTCGGCTGCTCGGTCGTCGTGATGGCGGTGCACAGCCCGCTGACGATCGCGCATCAATGGGCCTGCCTCGACTACGCGAGCAACGGCCGCGCCATCCTCGGTGTCGGGCTCGGCCGGGAGCACCATTACCGCCAGTTCGAGGTGCCCGAGGAGGGCAGGCTCACCCGCTTCCGCGAGGAAATGGCGGTGATCCGCTCGCTGTGGTCCGAGCAGAAAACGACCTTTCACGGCCGCTTCTACAATCTCGACAGCGAGCCGATGACGCCAAAGCCGGTGCAGCGGCCGATGCCGATCTGGATGGGGGTGGGCCATCCGAACGCGGTGCGCCGCTCGGCCAAGCTCGCCGATGGTTGGATGGGCTCCGGCGGATCGAGCATCGCCGCCTTTTCTCAGTCCGTGCCGATCCTGCGGGCGGCCCTTGAGAAGGCCGGGCGCGATCCGGCGCGCTTTCCGACCTCGAAGCGCGTCTTCATAGCGGTGGACGAACGGCCTGACGTCGCGCGAGCCGAGCTCCACCGCTGGTTCACCACAGTGTATCGCAACCCCGAGGGGACCGACGCCTCGGGTATCCACGGGACCCCGGAGCAGGTGCGCGAGCGGCTCGAGGAACTGGTCGCGATGGGCGCCAACCACCTCCTTCTCAATCCCGTCTCCCGCTATGCCGAGCAGCTGGAAGCGCTGGCCGCGGTGGTGGGCCTGGCATAGGAGTGAAGTTGCATGAATTCGACTGAAACTGATGTCGTCAAACGCCAGGTCGCTGCCCATTGGGGCCGCCGGGCGCCGAATTTCGATGACGGCTTCGGCCACAGCATCCGCACATCCGCCGAGCGCGCCGCGTGGGACCGCATCTTCGCTCTCGTCCTCGACGGGCGCCAGGCGCTTGATGCGCTGGATGCCGGTTGCGGTACCGGTTTCCTCAGCTTTGAGCTCGCGGCTCGCGGTCATCGGGTCATCGGCGTCGATTTCTCACCCGCGATGCTGGCCGAAGCGCGGCGCAAGGCGGCGCAGCAGAATTTCTCGGTCCGCTTCGAGGAGGCCGACGCCGAGCAGCTGCCGTTCCCCTCCGACAGCTTCGACCTCGCGATCAGCCGCCACGTGTTGTGGACGTTGCCGCACCCGGAGGCGGCGATCGACGAGTGGATTCGCGTGCTGCGGCCGGGCGGGCGCCTGGTTGTCGTCGACGGCCAGTTCGACCCCGGCTTTTTGGTGGAGCCGGCTCAGAATGCCCGTACCAGTGCCGAATATTCGGCGATCGGCGATCGGCTGCCGTTCCTCGGCGGCCGGCCGGCCGAGGAGATCGAGGCGCTCTTCAAGGCGCGCGGCCTGGTCAGTGTCGGCAGCGATCCTCTGCTCGATCTCGTCGAGGCTCAGGCCCAGAGGATGGTCGAGGAGGGCGGCGAGCGCAGGACGCGCCGACGCTATGTCGTCTGGGGTGATGTCGCGCGCTGATGGCTCGTTTGTGATGATCATTCGCGGAGAGAGAAAATGAACCAGGCCCTAGAAGGCATCCGCATCATCGACATGACGCACAACCAGGCGGGGCCTGCTTGTGCGCAGATCCTGGCGTTTCTCGGCGCCGATGTGATCAAGCTGGAGGAGCCAAAGGGCGGGGATGTCGCGCGCCGCAACATGCGCGACCTGCCGGACAGCGACAGCTTGTTCTTCCTCTTGTTCAACGCCAACAAGCGCAGCCTGACCCTCAATTTGAAGACCGGGCGCGGCAAGGAGCTCTTCAAGCAGGTCATCGCGCAGTCCGACGTATTGCTCGAGAACTTCGGACCCGGCGCGCTCGACCGATTGGGGCTCGGCTGGAAGGTTCTCTCCGAGATCAACCCGCGGCTGATCTACGCCACGATCAAGGGCTTTGGCACCTACGGCCCTTATCGCGACTTCAAGAGCTATGAGCCGATCGCCCAGGCGATGGGCGGGGCGATGAGCATCACCGGCTTTCCCGAGAACCCGCCGACCTTTGTCGTGCCGGCGATCGGCGATTCCGGCACCGGCATGCATATGGCGATCGGCATCCTCGCCGCCTTGCAGCAGCGTCACAACACGGGGCAAGGCCAGCATGTCGAAGTCTCGATGCAGGATGCGGTCGTCAACATCATCCGCGTCAGCCTGCGCGACCACCAGCGCTTTGGCGAGGCGATGCCGCGCCGCGGCAACCAGATGGGCCGCGGCATCCCGAGCACGACCTATCCGTGCGCTCCGGGCGGTCCGAACGACTACGCGTTCATCACCGCGCAACAGCAGATGTGGCCGGCCTTCACCGAGGCGATCGGCCGGCCCGAGCTGGCGGGTGACCCGCGGTTCGCGACCGAGGAGGCGCGCTGGGAGAACCGCGCCGCGCTCAACCCAATCATCGAAGAATGGACCCGTGCCCGGACGAAGCACGAGGTCATGCGCATCCTGGGCGCCGCCGGCGTTCCGTGCGGCGCCTGCCAGGACACCGGCGAGGTGCTGGCCGACCCGCATCTGAAGGCGCGCGAGATGATCGTCGATGTCGACTATCCGACCCGCGGCACCTATCAGACCGTCGGCTGCCCGATCAAGCTGTCCGATTCCCCGGTCCAGGTGAACCGCCCGCCGCTGCTTGGTGAGCACAGCGAGGCGTTGCTCGGCGAGATCTGCGGCGTCGATCCCGACGAGATGCAGCGGCTGCGCGAGGACGGCGTCGTCTGACCCCCTCCCTGACAGCAGGGAAAAACGCATTTCGGCGCCCGAAAAGCCCCGCTTCCGTCGCGAATAATCGTTGGATAAGAAGGCCTTGGATGTCCGCCACCGAGCCGTCCGGCAGCGGAATTCCGAGCCGCCAAAACCGGGTCGGCAGGGGATTGGCAGCGGAAATCGTCGGCACTTCCTCGGTGTTGTGTTCTCGGCATGCTGGACCCGGCTCATAATTGATAATATCACATCACCCCCCGATATATGGGCGCCAACTTGGCCTCCGCAAGGGCGGGCAGCAGGCTCAATCACACCTCCGCCGATCAAGTTGCAGAAGCATGACCGAGCCCTTCGCGCGCTATGACAGCCGGGGGTATCGCACGGTGGACGTGGCGGGTATGCGGCCTGGGCGCCGTTTTATGATGCGACGATCGACGACCGGCTCGATCTGCCGCTGTTGGCTTCGCTGGAGTCGCTCGATTGGAGCGGCATCGCCGCGGCCGTCGACTTGGCCTGCGGCACCGGGCGGATCGGC
>DATNKF010000092.1:0-6756 GCA_035603555.1 Allostellaceae bacterium | reverse complement strand
TGACGACACTCGCACGATGCAGACAATCGCCGAGACTTACGCCCGATCGGGCATGCTGATCGATCCTCACAGCGCGGTTGCGGTAGCGGCCGCGCGCGCTGAGCTTGGTGCCAGCGACAGCGGCGCGCCGATGGTCGCCTTTGCTTGCGCCCATCCGGCAAAGTTTCCTGACGCGGTTGAGCGTGCAACCGGCATTCGTCCGGAATTGCCGCCCATCCTCGGCGACCTCCTAGAACGGCGCGAGCGCCTGACCATGTTGCCAAACGATCCCGGCGCGGTAACGCGATATATCCGCGCTCATGCGCGGCGTGCCAGAACCTGCTGAGCGGAGTAACGCATGACGACGCAGCTCTCTACCTTGACCAACGGATTGCGGGTGGCCACCGACCGCGTGGATACGGTCGACACGGTCTCGCTCGGCATTTGGATCGATGTTGGCACGCGCCACGAGCCCGCCGAGATCAATGGGGTCGCGCATTTTCTCGAGCATATGGCATTCAAGGGAACCGAACGGCGCAGTGCCCTGGCGATCGCCGAGGAGATCGAAGCCGTCGGCGGTCATCTCAATGCCTACACTTCGCGGGAGAGCACAGCCTACTATGCCAAAGTACTCAAAGAGGACCTTCCGCTGGCGCTCGACATACTGTCCGACATTCTTCAATACTCGACCTTCGACTGCGAGGAGCTCGAGCGCGAGCGCGCGGTGATCCTGCAGGAGATCGGCCAGGCGAACGACACGCCCGACGACATCATCTTCGATTATTTCCAGGAACGCGCTTTCCCCGACCAGGCGATGGGGAGGCCGGTATTGGGGAGGCCGGAGATCATCCGCCGACTCGGACGTGACGCGGTGCTCGCCTATCTGCGCGCCCATTACGGCGCGCGGCGCATGGTGTTGGCGGCAGCCGGAAACCTCGATCATGACCGCGTCGTCGACCTTGCCGAAGAGCTCCTCGGAGGCTCGCCAGCGGACCGATCGGCTACAATGGAGCCCGCGCGATACACCGGCGGTGACCGGCGCGAATACCGCGATCTTGAGCAGCTGCACCTCGTTATGGGCTTTCCCGGGCCGGCGCTCGACCACCCAGACTACTACGCCGCTGCCGTGCTATCGACGGCGCTCGGAGGCGGCATGTCTTCCCGCTTGTTCCAGGAGATCCGAGAGAAGCGGGGGTTGGTGTACGCGATCCACTCCTTTGTCCACGGCTATCGTGACGGCGGGCTCTTCGGAATCTACGCCGGCACCGGCGAGGCCGAGGCGGCCGAGCTGGTGCCGGCGTTGTGCGAGCAGGCGGTTCGGCTCGAGGCAGGGTTGCGCCCCGTCGAACTCAATCGCGCCAAGACGCAGATGAAGGCGGGGCTGCTGATGTCGCTCGAGAGCACCTCGGCGCGCTGTGAGCAGTTGGCGCAACATCTCCTGATCCACGGGACTCCGTTCGATCCGGTCGACATCGTCAGGCGCATCGAAGCGGTCGATGATGATGCGATCGGCCGGGTCGTAGCCCGTTGGCGCTCGGGGCCTCCGACGCTCGTCGGCCTCGGACCAGTGGGCGGGCTGGAAGAATTTGACCGCGTCAGGGAGCGGCTCGCGGCATGACCCCGCGGTAGCGATGGCGCCGCAACGTAAATCCTTTCCCCGCCTTTTTCTCGCCCGGGCGGAACCGTTTCGCTTGGCGGGGGAGCGCGTCTTCCTGCGCTCGCCCGAGCGCGGCGATTACGAGGCATGGGCGGGCCTGCGCGCCCGCTCGCGAAATTTCCTCGCGCCGTGGGAGCCGATCTGGCCGCCTGATGCGCTGAGCCGAGCCGCCTTCCGCGCTCGATTGGCCCGATATTCCGAGGACTGGCGGACCGACCAAGGCTATAACTTATTCATCTTCGCCCACGACGAGACGCTGATCGGCGGGGTCAGCCTGTCCAATCTGCGGCGTGGCGTCTCCGACACCGCGAGCCTTGGCTACTGGGTCGGCGAGCCCTTCGCACGGCAGGGCTACATGACTGGCGCACTACCGCTCGTCCTCGATTTTTCTTTCGATCGGCTCCGCCTCCATCGCGTCGAGGCCGCCTGCCTGCCGCGCAATATTCCCAGCCGATCGCTGCTGGTCAGAGCCGGCTTTCAGCAAGAGGGCTATGCTCGGCAATATCTGTGCATCGAGGGCAAATGGCAGGACCATCTTCTCTTCGCCATCCTACGTGAGGATTGGGGAGGGTCCTCGTCCTGAGGGCAGCTAGGGACGGCTCTCACGCGTGTCCTGCGTCGCTCGACAGCATCGTCAAATCCACGCCGAGCTTTGCCAGCGCACGGCCCCATTTCGCGTCGTCGTCGCCGAAGAAGACAATGTCGGAGTCAGCGGCGACGGAAAGCCAGCCATTGGCCTGGATCTCGGCGTCGAGCTGACCGGGCGCCCAGCCGGCATAGCCGAGGGCGAAGAGGCTTTGGTGCGGCCCACGGCCTTCGCCGATCGCGCGCAGGACCTCCAGAGTGGCGGTCACCGCGATGTCGCCGTCGACATGCAGCGTGGCCTCCTCGCGATAGTCGGCCGTGTGCAGCACAAAGCCGCGTCCGGCGTCGACCGGGCCGCCGAAATGTACCGGATGCCCGCCGGCGGCGCCGCTCTGCTCAATCTCGAGCTGGGCAAACAGCTCACCCATGGTCAACGAGCCCAGCAGCTTGTTGACGACGAGGCCCATCGCCCCAGCTTCGCCGCTGTGTGCGCAGAGATAGATGACGGAGCGCGCGAACCGAGGGTCGGACATTTGTGGCATCGCCACCAAGAGCTGGCCCGCAAGCGATTCCATTGCATCCTCCGACCGACGATTGCGCCCTGTGGACGCCCCCCGAGTTATACGCCTATACGCGGATTTCGTTTCCTCTCGGTGCACGAACAACCGACGCCCCGTTGCTGTCGTTGTTTGCCGAGCGACCCGCCCTGTGCTATCGATCTGCCGTCGCACCCCTGCGCGACAGAGACGCAAGCACGGTGAGGCTCTCGATCTCGCATACCCGGAGGGACACCATGACCATCAATGTCGGTGACAGGATACCATCGGCCACCCTGAAGCAACTGACCCCGGACGGCGTAAAAGAGTTCACCACCGACGAGATCTTTCGCGGCAAGCGCGTCGTTCTGGTCGCCGTTCCCGGTGCGTTTACGCCGGCCTGCTCCCAGCGCCATCTGCCCGGCTATGTCGACAAGGCTACGGACATGAAGGCCAAGGGGATCGATGAGATCGCCTGCGTGGCGGTCAACGACGCCTTCGTCATGGGGGCCTGGGGCAGAGATCAGAAGGCCGAAGGGAAGGTCCGAATGCTCGCCGACGGCAGCGGCGACTTCACCCGCGCCCTTGGCCTCGAGCTCGATCTCAGCAAGGGCGGCCTCGGCATGCGCTCGAAGCGCTATTCGATGCTGGTCGATGATGGGGTCGTCAAATCGCTCAACGTCGAGCAGCAGCCGGGCCAGGTGGACCTCTCTGGCGCCGAGGCGATGCTCAAGGCTCTCTAAGGCGCCTTTTCAACGGCTTCGGCGATGCGGGCCCGTGCCAAAGCATCGGCCCGTTCGTTTTCGGGATGGCCGGAGTGACCGCGCACCCAGATCCACGAGACCTCATGGCGGGCCGCCGCCGCGTCGAGCCGTTGCCATAGATCGATATTCTTGACCGGCTGGCGGTCGGCGGTGCGCCAGCCGCGGCGCTTCCAGACGTCGATCCACTTGGTGATGCCGTCGCGGAGGTATTGGCTGTCGCTGTAGAGCCGTACCCGGCACGGTCGCTTCAGCGCCGCCAATCCCTCAATTGCCGCGGTCATCTCCATGCGGTTGTTGGTGGTAACGGCGGCAAAGCCGCTCAATTCCTTCTCGGTCCCGCGATAACGCAGGATGGCAGCCCACCCGCCGGGGCCCGGGTTCCCGCGGCAGGCGCCGTCGGTAAATATATCGACCTCGGGCAGTTCAGGCATCGAGGCCATAGCCGCGCGGGTCAGCAATCCCGCGGTGAAACCGCAGCTTGCGGAGATACTCGCGCGGGTCCTTCGGGCGGACCAGCGCCCCCGCCGGCTGGTTGAGCCAATCGAAGAGCCGAGTCAAAAGAAAGCGCAACGCGGCACCGCGCGCCAGCAGCGGCAGCGCCGCGCATTCCTCGGAGGCCAGCGGCCGCTCCCGCCGATAGCTATCGAGCAGCAGCCGGGCCTTGGTCACATTGAGGCTGCCATCGGCCTCGAAACACCATGCGTTGAGGCAGATCGCCAAGTCATAGGCAAGAAAATCGGTGCAGGCAAAATAGAAGTCGATCAAGCCCGAGAGCTCACCGTCGCGAAAGAAGGTATTGTCCGGAAAGAGGTCAGCGTGGATGACCCCGGTGGGAAGCTCGTGCGGCCACGCGCTTTCGAGCAGCCCAAGTTCAGCCTCCAGCTCTGTCGCGAGGCCGGGCTGCACCTCGTCAGCGCGGCAACGACAGGATTCGAAGAGACGGCGCCAGCCGGCAACGGAAAGATCATTCGGGCGAGCCATCGCAAAAGAGGCGCCGGCTAGATGCAGCCCGGCGAGTGCCCGGCCGAGGGCGGCGCAATGGTGCGGCTGGATGCGCCGGGGCCACATTCCGGCAAGAAACGTCACGATCGCAGCGGGGCGTCCGCACAGCTCGCGCAGGGCGATGCCGTCGCGCCCCCGCACGGGCGTCGGGCAGGCGACCCCCTGCCGCGCCAGATGCTCCATCAGCGCAATGAAAAACGGCAAATCCCGCGGAGCGACCCGCTTTTCGTAAAGGGTCAGGATGAAATTGCCGCGCTCGGTCGTCACCAGGTAATTCGAGTTCTCCACTCCCTCGGCGATCCCCTTGCAGGACAGCACCTCGCCGATGTCGTAGAGCGTTGCGAAGGCTCTGAGCTCGTCGTCGGAGACCTCGGTGTAGACGGCCATATGGGCTTCTTTCTCCGGCTTTTCGCTGTGGGCCGCTACCCGCCGGACCGGGCCGCCGGATCCACCGCCCGCCCACCCGGCTTGTTTGCCCGGCGCGCCTCGCATACAGTCCGCGCCGTGGCGAACCGCAGCCGGATCGTGCGGACACTAGCAAGGCTTGTGGCAGGAAAGAAACAATGGCCGAACCCATACCCGCGCAAAAAGAGCCCTACGGCGTCAATGTCGAGGCCGGCAAGAGGTATTTTTGGTGTGCGTGCGGACGCAGCGCCAACCAGCCCTTCTGCGACGGCTCGCACCAGGGGACCGGCCTCACCCCCGTGCCGTTCACCGCCGCGGCGACCGAGGAGGTCTGGCTGTGCGGCTGCAAGTCGACCGGCGGCAAGCCGTTCTGCGACGGTACGCACGAGAGCCTGTGAGGCAACCGCGCGCCGCGCCGAGCGCGGTGCTGATTGGCCTTTGCGCTCTCTCGGGATGCGGTTGGTTCGGGTCGTCTTCGGCATCCAAACCGACCGAAGCCTGTCCGAGCACAGTGATCCTGCGGCCGCTCGCTAACACCGCCGTGTTCGGCCCTGCTCCCGAGCGTCGCCCGGACAACGTCGCCTTCTACGGTCTGTTGAGCGAGGCCGACGCCAAGTGCGTGTACAGCGGCGACGGAGTGCGTTTGGTCCTCGACATCGTCGTCGTCGCCGAGCGCGGCCCGGCGGCGAAGGCCGATTCGGTGGACTTCCAATATTTCGTCGCCGTCACCGGCCCCGATCAAGCGATCCTCAGCAAAAAGCCGTTTCCGGTACGGATCGTCTTCGACGGATCGGGAAAGCGCTCAGGCGTCACCGATCACATCGAGGAAGCGATCCCGCTCGGCGGCCGCCAGGGCGCGGATCTCAACATCGTCGTCGGCTTTCAGCAAAGCCCCGAGGTGATCGACTTCTACAAGCGCTTTCGCGGGCGGTGATCGGGAGTCCCTCCGAGGGGTCTCGAGCATCAAGCGTTAGGCTCGGTGCACTAGCTGCAATCACAAATTGCATCCTCAATCGCTCATCGCTGCACCTGCAGCACATCTGCAGCAAAATGCTCGCCTATGGGTTGAATTACCCGCTCGGCTCCGCAGTCACTTCTGCCTCGACCTGCCGCAAACGCCGCTCGAAATCGCTCGTCTCGATCGCCCGCACAAAGGTGTCGACGACCGCCGCTATCGTGCCCGCCTCGCCCGGCGTGATGGCACCACCGGCCAACGCCGAAGTGACCGCCTTCATCGCGGGGGCGATGTCCGCCGCACTCTCGATCGGCGGCAGCTGGAATTTGACCGTTCGCTCGCGGCACGGGGCCAAAATGCGCTCGAGGCAGAGCCGCATTGCCGTTGGGTCGCCCGCGAGCGCGAGCTCGACGGCTTTGCGGGTCAAGGCCTCGGATTCGCCTTCGAGCAGCGCCGCAGCGACGCTCGTCGCCTTGTTGCGGGAGCCGATCCGGCGGCCGGCGGGATTCCCCGATCGACCTTTTTCGAACGGCCGTCCGCGCGCCCGCCCCGGCGGTTTTGGTGAAAGCCCATCAGCCATTTGCATCTCCTCGCTCTCGCCGGCAGATCTCAAAGCCGCGATCGCTCGGGAGTATGCAATGCTATATTGGCAATTTTATGATCATCGCTGCCGCAACAAAGCGATCACGGGGCGATCCGCGCCTCGCAATGCCCGCGTCTCGGCAAAGCGGCGCTTCAAGCGAGCAGCTTCTTCAGCCGCTCGGCTATCTCCTCGGGTGTGCTCTGATGGGTGAAGCTCGCGGTGAAGCGCCCCTCTGGATCCATCACATAGATGACCGAGCTGTGATCCATCGAGTAGTCGCCGCCCGGTTC
>DATNKF010000091.1:0-6788 GCA_035603555.1 Allostellaceae bacterium | reverse complement strand
CTTCCCGGCATACGAGTTTTACAACCTGAAGAGGAAATCCCGCAAGACCTGCGAGCGCTGCGGCGGCGGGGGCAAGGTGAGGCTGACGCCGGAAGAAGTGGCCGCGCGCACCGCCAAGAGCGGCTGATGATGCGCGCCGCCGTCGTTGCCCTCCTGCTGTCCTGCTCACCCGCCCTTGCGGTGTGCGGGCCAGACGCGCCGCCAGCCCCGGCGGCAGCGCACGGCTTTACCTGCGAGGTGTTCTGGGACGACTTTACCTCATCCTCGACCGTTGACCTCGGTAACACGCGCGCCCCGGGCTTCAAGTGGTACATCAACAACCGATGGCCCGGACTAGCCTCGGGGTATGCTGCATGGCAGAATTTGAACATAACTAATCCGAGCGACATCGCGTTTGTTGCGGGGGGTATGCGGTTAACCCCGTCATCCAATACGGCAAACGATGGCGTGAACATGATGTCGTGCGCCACTATTGGCGTAGCGGGCGAATACGTTGGCACCGCTATAAAGGGTGGCATGTACATTGACGTTCAGGTCACGTCGATCTCGCCGATCGTTGCTACAGGCGCGATGTGGTGGACGGCTCTTTGGTCAATAGGCACTAACTTTTTGACGGCGCTAGACCCTTATCCTGCAACCACGAGGTTAGCGGAGGTAGATTTTCTTGAAATCAATACCAGTGCCCGGATGTTGCACGAATGGCAGATCAACCACGCCGCGCAAGATGTTACACGTAAGTATTACGATCAGATTGCTTACGCCGACGGCATGACAATTGGGACGTTGATTTTACCCCCTGAGTTAAATGGGGGAACTGGAACAGTAGTCGGCTATGAAAACGAGGTTGTCGGAGTGGGTCCTCCGGTTACGTGGGCTCCGGGCGGTCTCTATAGTACTACGACCACCTATCCCCAGTGTTTTATTATTACGTCCGGCCATAATCAGGCTGTAACGCTCAGGTCATGGAAAGTATTTGCCGCGCCACCGCCGGCTTTGGCCCCGACGGGCAGACGCCGCCGGTCTTTCCTGCAGAGGGAGGCGCCTGCGTCCGAGCTCGTGGGCCGGCAATGAAATGGATTGGTCGTGGCTCCCGGGCTTTGTCGGGCTCCTCGGAGGGGGTCGCGACATTGCTGTAACACTATAGCCGTGCCGCCGAACCGCTTTACGGAACCCGTGTCCCGCCCCTATGTTCGGGGGGTGACGACCCAAGCCACCGAATACGCCGAGCCCGACGCGCCGCCCGGCTGCCTGTTTTTCGAGCGCGTGCTGTCGCCGCACCGCAGCCTGCCCCCCTACGGGTTTCACGTCCTTATGCTGGTCCTTGGGCTGATCAGTCTGGCTGTCGGCATCGGGTTCGTCGCGATCGGCGCCTGGCCGGTGATCGGGTTCTTCGGGCTCGATGTCGCCCTCGTCTACATCGCCTTCCGTCTCAACTATCGCGGCTCCCGGCAGAGCGAGACGATCCGGCTTGCCGGCGACGCCTTCACGGTCGAGCGGATAAATGTGCGGGGCGTGCGCCGCGCCTGGCGGTTCCAGCCGTTTTGGCTGCAGGTGATTCTCGAAGAGCGTGCCGGCGATGCCAACCGATTGCTGGTCGCTTCGCACGGCCGCAGCTTGGTGGTCGGCGATTTCGTGACCTCGCCTGCCCGCCGCGAGCTCGCAGCGGCGATCCGAGAGGCGCTCAGACGCTGGCGAGATGCGCTCAACCCGGCCGCGGCCGCATCGACGGATTAGAGGCCGAGCACCTCCTTCAAGCCGTAGAGCCCCGGCGGCCGACCGACGACCCAGCGCGCCGCCTGCACCGCGCCCTTCGCGTAAACGGCGCGGCTCGCCGCACGGTGGGTCAGCTCGAGGCGTTCGCCGGCGCCGGCAAAGACCACGTGGTGGTCGCCGATCGCGTCACCCCCGCGCAATGAGGCGAAGCCGATGCCGCCGGTGCGGCGGGGGCCGGTAATGCCGTCCCGCGCGCGCTGCTGCACTTCTTCAAGCACTGCGCCACGACCCTGCGCTACCGCGCGGCCAAGCGCGAGTGCTGTGCCCGAGGGGGCGTCGACCTTGCCCCGATGGTGCATCTCCATGATCTCCACGTCCCAGTCCGGGCCGAGCCGGCGCGCGACCTCTTCGACAAGGCCCAGGAGGAGATTAATCCCGAGGCTCATATTGGGCGCCCAGACGATCGGAATCTCTCGCGCCGCCAGCCGTACCGCCTCGGCCTCGTCGGCAGATAGGCCGGTCGTGCCGACGACCATTGCCTTTCCCAACCTCGCAGCGTCAACGACGTTGGCGGCGGTCGCTGCGGGAGCGGTGAAATCGATCACGACGTCACTATCGCGGATCACCTTCTCGGCGTTATCGCCGACTGCAATGCCGAGCCGGCCGATCCCGGCGAGTTCGCCGATGTCTTGATTGACGTAGCCGCTGCCCGGCCTGGCGCAGCCGCCAGCCAGCGTGCAACCTTGGCTCGCCACGATCTCGGCGACCAGCATCCTGCCCATTCGGCCGCCGGATCCGGCGACCCCCATCCTCGTCCCGGCCATGTTCGGCCTCCATGCCCATGAGCGCGTGACGGTTACCGATCGCACAGCAAAAGACAAGCGGGTGGTCTCGATAGGAAAGCTCGGGCCGAGCGGGGTCGGCGCCTTGCGATCGGCGTTCCCTCGGCGATCGGTTTCCTCTAAACCCGCGAGGTATGTCGCTGCTGCATTCCGTCGCGACGGTCGGTTCCTACACGGCAGTTAGCCGGGTCTTCGGCTTTGTCCGCGACGTGCTGACCGCCGCGATTCTCGGCGCCGGGCCGATCACCGATGCGTTCTTCGTGGCCCAGCGCTTGCCGAACCTGTTCCGCAGTCTGTTCGCCGAGGGCGCCTTCAGCGTCGCGTTCGTCCCGTTGTTCGCCGGGACCATGGCCGAGCACGGCAAGGAGCAGGCACGGATCTTCGCCGAAGATGCACTTGCGGTGCTGACCGCCGCGCTTCTCGGCTTCGTTCTCCTCAGCGAGATCTTAATGCCGGTCGTCATGGATGTGATCGCTCCCGGCTTCAGAGAGGAGCCTGAAAAGTTCGAGCTTGCCGTCGATCTCTCCCGCATCACCTTTCCCTATCTCCTCTTCATCTCGCTCGTGGCACTCCAGGGCGGGGTGCTGAATTCGGTCGAGCGTTTTGCGGCCGCCGCGGCGACCCCGATCCTGTTGAACCTGTTCCTGATCGCGGCGCTGTTGCTGATGCGGCAGTTCGGCTGGCGCGATGGCCGAGCCCTTGCCTGGGCGATCTCTGCGGCCGGATTTGCGCAATTCCTCTGGTTGCTGTTTTCTTGCGCCCGGCTGGGGCTTGCTTTGCGCCTGCCGTTGCCGCGGTTGACACAGGGTGTGCGCCGCACCCTGGCGGTGATGGCGCCGGGTACGGTCGGGGCCGGCGTGACACAGCTCAACCTGTTGATTTCGACGGCCCTCGCCTCGCTCTTGCCGGGCGGGTCGGTGTCCTATCTCTATTACGCCGACCGTCTGAACCAATTACCGCTCGGGGTCGTCGGAATCGCCGTCGGCACCGCCATTCTCCCATCGTTGTCGCGTCGGATCCGGCTCGGACATCTTGCTGACGCCGTCATAGTGCAAAATCGCGGGATCGAGCTGGCGCTGCTGCTGACCCTGCCGGCGGCGATTGCGCTGGCGGTGCTTGCGACGCCGATCTTTTCCGTCTTGTTCCAGCGCGGCGCCTTCGGCCCCGCCGATACCGCGGCGACCGCAGCGGCACTGGCGGCGTACGCTGCGGGTTTGCCGGCCTTCGTCCTGATCAAGGTGCTGGCACCGGCTTTTTTTGCCCGGCACGACACGGCGACCCCGGTCAAGGTTGCGGTTATAGCGATGGCGATCAATTTGGGTCTGACGCTTATCTTGATGCGATTTCTGGCGCATGTCGGGATCGCGCTCGCGACGACAGCTGCCGGCTGGCTGAACGCGCTGATGCTCTTGGCACTGCTAATCCGCCGCCGCCACTTCGCATTCGACCGGCGCGCACGGCGCAACCTGCCGCGGGTCGGCGCCGCGGCTCTCAGCATGGGTGTGGTCCTGGTGGGGTTGCGGATGGCGCTCACTCCAATGTTCGCCGGGCCTGCCATGCTGCAGGTCGGAGCGCTCATTGGCCTTGTAAGCGCTGGGCTCGCTGTCTTTGCGGTGCTGGTGCTCGGCCTTGGCATCGCCGATTGGCGTGACCTCTTGGGACGTTTGCGCCGGCAACCTGCTTGACCGCCACCTCTCGCCGGCGGTAACAGCGCCGTCAGAGTCGCGAATTCGAGGTCCGATGAACCGCATTTTTTCTGGCATCCAGCCCACCGGTAACCTGCATCTCGGCAACTACCTCGGCGCAATCCGCAATTGGGTGGCGCTGCAGCACGACTACGAGTGCATCTTTTGCATCGTCGACCTGCACGCATTGACCTTGCCGCAGGATCCCGCGGAACTGATGGCCTCGACGCGCGAGGTGACGGCAGCCTACATCGCCGCCGGGGTCGACCCCGAGAGGGCCATCATTTTCAACCAGAGCATGGTTTCCGCCCATGCCGAGCTGGCTTGGCTGCTCGCCTGCCTGACCCCGCTCGGCTGGCTCAACCGCATGACGCAGTTCAAGGAGAAGGCGGGGAAACAGCGCGATCTGGCCGGCCTCGGTCTTTATGCCTACCCGGTGCTGATGGCGGCGGACATCCTCGTCTACAAGGCGACGCATGTCCCGGTCGGCGAGGACCAGAAGCAGCATCTGGAACTCGCGCGCGACATTGCCGGCGCCTTCAACCGCCGGTACGAACTCGACTTCTTCCCGCTGCCAGAGCCGCAGATCTTCGGCACGGCGACGCGGGTGATGAGCCTGCGCGACGGCACCAAGAAGATGTCGAAATCGGACAGCTCGGATTACTCACGCATCAACATGACCGACGATGCCGACGCGATCGCGTTGAAGATCCGTCGGGCGAAGACCGACCCCGAGCCGCTCCCCGCGGCGATTGCGGACCTCGAGCGCCGGCCAGAAGCCGACAATCTGATCGGCATCTATGCAGCACTCTCCGGGCTGTCGCGCGAGACGGCACTCGGCCGTTTTGCTGGCCAGAACTTCTCCTTCTTCAAGGATGCGCTGTCGGAGCTTGCGGTGGCGGAACTCGGGCGCATCGGCCGGGAAATGAGACGACTGACCGCGGATAGCGCCTATATCGATGGAGTGCTGCGGCGCGGTGCCGAGCGGGCAGGTGCGATCGCCTATCCAGTCTTGCGCGAGGCGCAGGCGATCAGCGGCCTGCTTCGGCCCTGACCGGGGTGTCAGGCTCCGCGGCCAGGGCATCGCGGACGTGGCGAAAAGGTAGACGCAGCAGACTTAAAATCTGCTCCGGGCAACCGGGTGCGGGTTCGAGTCCCGCCGTCCGCACCAATGCCGAATGCGACGTTCAATTCGGGTCGAGCTCGGTGTCCCAGTAGAGATAGTCGCGCCAGCTCTCATGCAGGTAGTTGGGCGGGAAGGCGCGGCCATTCTCCTGCAACATGTACGTCGTCGGCTGCACCGGGCGGT
This sequence comes from Allostellaceae bacterium, assembly GCA_035603555.1. GTDB lineage: Bacteria > Pseudomonadota > Alphaproteobacteria > ATCC43930 > CGMCC-115725 > AP-15. The sequence continues at coordinate 1,239 of DATNKF010000091.1, read as the reverse complement.
GCCGCGGATACATCCCGCTCTCGCGCGGCAGTCGATTGCCCTTGAGGAGATTGCAGGTGGCGCAGGCGGTGACGACGTTGGTCCAGATCGTGCGCCCGCCACGCGATCGCGGAACGAGATGGTCGAAGGTCAAGTCGTGCGAAGGATAGGGCTCGCCGCAATACTGGCAGGCAAAGCGGTCACGCAGAAAGACGTTGAACCGGGTAAATGCCGGATGCCGTGCCGCCGGCACGTATTCCTTCAAAGAGACCACACTCGGCAGTTGCATTTCCAAGGAAGGGCTACGCACGCGGACGTCGTAATGGTCGATGATGTTGACGCGATCGAGAAACACCGCCTTGATCGCGTCCTGCCAGGACCAGAGAGACAGCGGGAAATAGCTCAACGGCCGAAAGTCGGCGTTAAGCACCAGAGCCGGGCAGTTGTCCAGGCTGGCAGTCACGAGAACCCGTCCCGCTCATCCTCGCTCGCGGGCCGGCATAGCACGCGATTGTGACGGCTTGATAACGGATCGGCTGGGCAGAGACAAGATTTCCGGGACCAGATGTCGCTGGTCAGCGGGTCGGGACCGGCTTCTCTCCGTGATAGTCGTAGAACCCTCGGCCCGACTTCCGGCCGAGCCAGCCGGCCTCGACATATTTGACGAGCAGCGGACACGGCCGGTATTTGCTGTCGGCGAGCCCTTCATAGAGCACTTGCATGATCGAAAGGCAGGTGTCGAGCCCAATGAAATCGGCGAGCTCGAGCGGGCCCATCGGGTGGTTGGCGCCGAGCTTCATCGCCGTGTCGATTGCCTCGACCGATCCTACCCCCTCATAGAGCGTGTAGACAGCCTCGTTGATCATCGGCAACAGGATGCGGTTGACGATAAAGGCCGGGAAATCCTCGGCGGCGATCGGCGTTTTGCCGAGAGCGAGCGCCAGATCGCGAGCGGCGGCAAAGGTATCCTCGTCGGTGGCAATCCCGCGGATCAGCTCGACGAGGCTCATCACCGGCACCGGGTTCATGAAATGCATGCCGATGAACTTGCCCGGGCGGTCTGTCGATGCGGCGAGCCGGGTGATCGAGATCGAAGAGGTATTGGTCGCGATCAGCGCGTCGGGTCGCAGTGCCGGCGTCAGCTTCTTAAATATCTCGCGCTTGATCTCTTCCCGCTCGGTGGCCGCTTCGATGACCATGTCGCAATCGCCGAACAACGCGTAGTCGAGACCGGTGTGGATACGCTGGAGTGCTGCTGCC
>DATNKF010000090.1:0-4844 GCA_035603555.1 Allostellaceae bacterium | reverse complement strand
CAACGCCCGCGCGGTCGTCGTCTTCGACCTGCTCTACCGCGTGCTGCGCCTCGAATATGGCGCGGAGCACGTCACCTATGTACGCAACATCACCGATGTCGAGGACAAGATCATGGCCGCCGCCCGCGCCAGCGGCCAGACCATCGACCAAGTGACGGCGCGCACCACCGCGCAGTTTCATGCGGACATGACCGCCCTCGGCAACCTCCCACCCGACATCGAGCCGCGCGCGACCGAATACATCCCGCAGATGATCGCTCTGATCGAGCGGCTGATCGCCTCAGGCCATGCTTATGCCGCCGAGGGCCACGCGCTGTTCCGGGTCGGGTCCTACGCCAAGTACGGCGCGCTGTCGCGGCGCAGCCGGGCCGACATGATTGCCGGCGCCCGTGTCGAGGTCGCGCCCTATAAAGAGGATCCGGGCGATTTCGTATTATGGAAGCCGTCAACGCCGGACCAGCCGGGCTGGGACAGCCCCTGGGGCCGCGGCCGGCCCGGCTGGCACATCGAATGCTCCGCGATGAGCGAAACCGAGCTCGGCGAGACCTTCGACATCCATGGCGGCGGGCTCGACCTGATCTTCCCACACCATGAGAACGAGATCGCGCAGAGTGTGTGCGCCCATGACGGTCGCCCGTTCGCCCATTATTGGCTGCACAACGGCATGCTGACCGTCGGCGGCGCCAAGATGGCGAAGTCCGAGGGCAACTTCATCACCGTGCGCGAGGCGTTGGCCGAGGCGCCGGGCGAGGTCATCCGCCTGGCTTTGCTCGGGACCCACTACCGCGCACCGCTCGACTGGACCGACGATCGGCTGCGCGAATCGCGGCAGACGCTCGATAGGTGGTATCGGGCGCTGGACAAGGCACCGTTTGATGTCGACTACGCCGATGGTCTTGTCGCGCCGGACGTCGTCTCCGCCCTCCAAGACGATATAAATACGCCGCTGGCAATTAGCCATCTGCACGAACTCGCCTCCGCGATTAACCGGGCTGAGGAAGAACTCACCCGTCGGGAATTACGCCGGACAATGCTTCGGAGCGGTAGCCTAATGGGTCTGTTCGTCGTCGACCCGAGCATCTGGCTAAGTAGGAGGGGCAGAGGACCCCTTCCCATCGAGATCGACCGCAGGATTGCCGATCGCGTGCTCGCCCGAAAAGAGCGACGCTTCGCCGATGCAGATCAGATCCGCGATGAACTCGCGGCCGAAGGCATCATCCTCGAAGACAAGCCGGACGGCACCACCGAGTGGCGGCGAGCGTGAGACGACAGATTACTCCCTCTCCGCCCCCGGGGGCGGAGAGGGTCGGGGTGAGGTGGGGGATTCCAGAGCGCTCGCCGACACCCACCTCACCCGCCTGGCGCTGGCGCGCCGAGCACCCTCTCCCCCCAAAAGGGCGGAGAGGGAAGTGGTGCGCCCGCTAGCCATGGCCGGGACCGACCGTACCCGAGCCGGCGTCTTGGGAGGTCCCGCGATCATTCTCGTCGAGCCGCAGCTCGGCGAGAATATCGGCACCGCGGCGCGGGCGATGATGAATTGCGGCCTCGACGATATGCGCTTGGTGCGGCCCCGCGACGGCTGGCCTTCTGATAAGGCGATCGCGGCGGCGAGCGGCGCCGACATCGTGTTGGAAAAGGCGCGGCTTTTCCCGAGCGTGCCGGCGGCGATAGCCGATCTCACCCATGTCTATGCGGCAACCGCGCGCGATCGCGGCATGGTCCGGCGCGAAGTGACGCCGCGCCATGCGGCCGCAGAGATGCGCGCTTGGCTCGCGGCGGGTGAACCCTGCGGCGTGCTGATCGGACCGGAGCGGACTGGGCTCTTGAACGACGACGTGGCGCTTGCCGACACCGTGCTGACTGTGCCGCTCAACCCCGCTTTCTCATCCTTGAACCTTGCTCAGGCGGTGCTGATCGTCGGCTATGAGTGGTTCACTTCGGGCGTTGTACAGCCGACCGACATTCTGCGCCGGGGCGGCAGCCGTCCGGCGACCAAGGCGGAGCTCTTGAATTTTTTCGACCATCTCGAGGAGGAGCTGGAAAAGAACGGCTTTCTGCGCAACGGCGAAGCCCGGCCGAGCATGGTGCGCAACCTGCGCAGCCTGTTCCAGCGCGCGCAATGCACCGAGCAGGAATTGCGTACTCTGCACGGCGTCGTGACCGCTTTCGCCGGCCCGCGCCAGCGCGCCGACAAGACGGGATCGAGTTAGACGGCGCCGCCCAGCATAACATGCTGTTTGGCCCAATCGGCGATTGCGCGGCCGATCTCCGGCGCGGAATCTTCTTGGATGAAATGGCTGCCGCCGACGGTGACCTCGGTCTGGTTGGGCCAACTGCGGCAAAATTCGCGCTGCGAGCTGGTCAGGATCGCGCCGGGTTCGGCATTGATAAAGAGCTTGGGAAGGTCGTTCTCGGCCATCCAGGCGGCATAGGCGGTCACCAATGCCACGACCGAAGGAGGCTCTCCGTCGATCGGGATCTGCCGCGGCCAGGCCAGCGTCGGCCACCGGTCCTCGCGCGAACCCGCGAACGGACGCCGGTATTCGGCCATCTCCGCCGGCTCCAGCTGGCGCAGGATCGACGCCGGCAGGACGCGTTCGACGAAGAGGTTCTTGTCGAGCACCATCTCTTCGCCGGTCGTGGAGCGGAAACCTTGAAACACCCGCCGTGAGCCCTCGGGCCATTCGGCCCAGGAGAGGGGACGGACGATCGCCTCCATGTAGACGACCCCCTTCACCCGGTCGCGGTGATGGTTCGCCCAGTCGAAGGCGAGTGCCGAACCCCAATCATGGCCGACGAGCACGAGAGGGGGGTTGCGCCCGATGACGGCGTCGACGAAGCCCCACAGAAAGTCTTGATGCGTCGCGAAGCCGTAGGTGTCCGGGCCCTTGTGTTCGATCTTGCCGGAATCGCCCATGCCGATCAGATCCGGCGCCACGCAGCAGCCAAGGCCGGCAACTTCGGGCATGACGTTGCGCCAGAGGTAGGAGGAGGTCGGGTTGCCGTGGAGAAAGAGGAACACCGGCTCGCCCGCACCGAGTTCGACATAGGCTATGCGCTTGCCCTTGACGGTGACGAATTTCTTGGGGTGCGGTTCGATGCGGTGCGGCATGGTCACAGCTCTCCCCTTGGCGGCCGATGCTATTCTGGCAGATGGTTATGCTTGAACCCCTAGTCGAGGAGACCGAACATGCCAAAGCCGACCTACCAGACCGCGCTGATCGTCGGCGCCGGGCGCGGGCTGAGCGCGTCTCTGGCGCGCCGCTTTGCCGACAAGGGTCTGCGCGTCGCGCTCGCCGCGCGCGACGCAGAGAAGCTGGCACCGCTCTGCGCCGAGACCGGCGCCAAGTCCTTCGCCTGCGATGCGGTCGAGCCGGACCAGATAGCGCGCCTGTTCACGGCGGTCGAGGCCGCGACCGGTGTACCCGACGTCGTCGTCTATAACGCGAGCGCGCGCGCCCGCGGTCCGGTCGCCGAGCTCGCTCCAGCCGAGGTCGAGCGGGCGATCATGGTCAGCGCCTTCGGCGGTTTTCTCGTGGCGCGCGAGGCCGCCCAGCGCATGGTACCAAAAGCGCACGGTGCTATCCTGTTCACCGGAGCCTCGGCGAGCGTCAAGGGCTATCCCCTCTCGGCGCCCTTCGCGATGGGCAAATTTGCGCTGCGGGGCCTGGCTCAGAGCATGGCTCGGGAACTGGCCCCGCAAGGCATCCACGTTGCTCATTTCGTCATAGATGGCGCGATCCGCAATCCGGGTCGGGTCGAGCCGCCGGATCGACCGGACAGCATGCTCGATCCCGACGCGATCGCCGCTTCCTACCTCGATGTGCTCTATCAGCCGCGCTCGGCCTGGACTTGGGAGGTAGAATTGCGGCCTTGGGTCGAGCGTTTCTGAGATCGCGAACCGAGGATCCCCGGGCTCGACGTTCGCGATTTCAGACAGCGCCCTCCGGGTTTGGGGCGCTTTCGCGCTCTTGCTGATGCTCGCGGCAGTACCGCCATTTTCGACGGTGCTGCCGCCGCTGGTCGACTACCCCAACCACTTGGCGCGGATGCATCTCCTTGCAGAGGGCGGCAACGCGTTCTACGCCGTACGTTGGGTGGCACTTCCCAACCTGGCCGAAGATCTGATCGTCCCGCCGCTGGCGCGGGTGATGCCGCTCGACACCGCGGGAAAGCTGTTCCTGGTCATGATCTTCGCGTTAATGGCCGGGGGTGCCGTATGGCTCAACCGCTGTGCCACCGGGGGCTGGCGGTTGTGGCCGCTGCTCGCGTTCCTCCTTCTCTACAACCGCATCCTGCTGTGGGGGTTTCTCAACTATCTCTTTGGGATCGGCGTTGCCCTCGTCGGAACGGCGGCATGGCTGGCACTCGAGGGACGGCGCTGGTGGCTCAGAGTGCTCGCATCCTCGCTCGTGGCGCTCGCATGCTTTTTCAGCCACATCGCCGCCTTCGGCTTTTATGCGCTGGTCATTCTCGGCGTCGAAATTGTGCCGGCCTGGGGCGAATTTCGCGCCCGCCAGTGGGCGATGCTCGGCCGCAGGATCGGCATAGCCGCGCCGCAATTCGTCCTTCCCGTAGTGCTCTTTCTCGGCGGACCGCAGGACGTCACCGGCGAGACCGTCAGCTATGCCGGGGTCTGGCGCAAGGTCGACCTGCTGTTCAGCGTGTTCGACAACTACAACCGGGCATTCGACGTTGCCTGCTTTGTCTCGTTCCTCGGCCTCATCGGCGGGCTCCTCTGGACCAAGCGGCTCGCTTTAGAACCACGACTCGGCTGCGCGAGCGGGATTGTCTTTGCCGCCTATCTGTTGCTGCCGAGTCAAATCTATGGCGGCTCGGGCACT
>DATNKF010000089.1:0-3685 GCA_035603555.1 Allostellaceae bacterium | reverse complement strand
GAGGCCGAGGTCGCGACCAACCCTCGCGCCGACCCAACTGGCAGACCCGCCGACGCGCTTGATAGCCGTGCTCATCGCCCGCGCTAGGCTGACCGCGAGCCGGTTGATGACCGTTCCCGCTCCCTTCATTCGGCGAGTTTACGCCGGTAATGCCGCCAGGTCGAAGGCGGCGGCCATCAGGGCGCGGGTGTAGGGGTGCTCGGGGGCGGTCATCACGCGGTCGGTGGGGCCAGCCTCGACGATTTTGCCGTCCTTCATGACCAGGATCTCGTGCGCCAATGCGCGCACGACCCGCAGATCGTGGCTGATGAAGAGATAGGCAAGGCCGTGGCGGGTCTGCAGTTCGCGCAAGAGGTCGACGATCTGCGCCTGCACCGACATGTCCAAGGCCGAGGTCGGCTCGTCGAGCACCAGGAAACGCGGCTTCAGCACCAGCGCACGGGCAATGGCGATGCGCTGGCGCTGGCCGCCGGAGAATTCGTGCGGGTAGCGCTCTGCGGCCTCGGGGGCGAGCCCGACCTCTTCGAGTGCCGTTTCGATCAGATGCCGGCGTTCGGCCGCATCCGCCGCGAGGCGGTGCACCTTGAGGCCTTCCTCGACGATCTGGGCCACCGAGAGCCGCGGCGACAGGCTCGAGAACGGGTCCTGGAAGACCACCTGCATCTCGCGCCGCAACGGCCGCATCTGACGCTGGCCCAGAGCGGCGATGTCTTGCGTGGCAAAGCGGATACGTCCTTCGGCTTCGGTCAGGCGCAACAACGCCAGCCCCAATGTCGTCTTGCCCGAGCCGCTCTCGCCGACGACGCCGAGGGTGGTACCCGTCCGCACCGCGAGCGAAACGCCGTCGACCGCCTTGACGTAGCCCTTGACGCGGCGCAGCACGCCGCTGCGGATCGGGAACCACACCTTGACGTTTTCCGCGGCCATCAGCTCCAGTGCTAAAGGATCGGCAGCCGGCGGCCGGCCCCTCGGCTCGGCCGCGAGGAGCCGCCGAGTATAGGGGTGACGCGGGTGGTCGAAGATCGCGGCGGTCGGGCCGGCCTCGACGATCTCGCCGCGGGTCATGATCGCGACCCGGTCAGCCATCTTGCGGACGATCGTCAGATCGTGGGTGATCAGAAAGAGCGCCATGCCGAAGCGATCGCGCAGATCCTTCAGGAGCTGCAGGATGTGGGCCTGGATCGTCACGTCGAGTGCGGTCGTCGGCTCGTCGGCGATTAGGATGTCGGGCTCGTTGGCGATCGCCATCGCGATCATCACGCGCTGGCGCTGGCCGCCCGACAGCTGGTGCGGATAGGCGCCGAGACGGCTCTCGGCGTCGGGCAATCCGACGAGCCGCAACAATTCGAGGGTACGCGCACGCGCCGCCGCGGGACCCATATGCTTGTGGATGACGAGGGTCTCGCCGATCTGCCGTTCGAGGGTGTGCAGCGGGTTGAGCGACGTCATCGGCTCCTGAAAGACCATCGCGATGCGGTTGCCGCGCACTCGACGGAGCCGCTCGGGGGTGGAGCCGACCAGCTCCTCGCCGGCAAAGCGGATGCTGCTCCCCGTTGCGTGTACCGCGAGCGGGTAGGGCAGCAGCTGCAATACCGAGAGTGCCGTGACGCTCTTGCCCGAGCCGCTCTCCCCGACCAATGCCAGCGTTTCGCCGCGGTCGAGAGTGAGGGACACGCCCTTGACCGCCTCGACCGGCGGTGCCCCGGCGCGACCGACGAAAGTGACGCTGAGATTACGGATTTCGAGGAGGGGTGCTGCTCCCCGGGCCTCCCTCACATCACCACCTTGCGCGGGTCGAAGGCGTCGCGCACCGCCTCACCGACAAAGATCAAAAGGCTCAACATCGCCGCCAGCACGAAAAACGCCGTCAGGCCGAGCCACGGCGCCTGCAGATTGGCCTTGCCTTGGGCCAGCAGCTCGCCCAGCGAGGGGGACCCCGGAGGCAGGCCGAAGCCGAGAAAGTCGAGCGACGTCAGGGTGGTGATCGAGCCGTTCAGGATGAACGGCAAGAAGGTGATCGTCGCCACCATCGCGTTGGGCAGCACGTGGCGCAATATGATCACGCGATCGGCGACGCCGAGGGCGCGCGCGGCCCGGACATAGTCGAAATTGCGCGCTCGGAGAAACTCGGCGCGCACGACATCGACGAGGCCCATCCAGGAAAACAGCAGCATCAGGCCTAAGAGCCACCAGAAATTGGGCTCGATAAAGCTCGCCATGATGATCAGCAGGTAGAGAACCGGTAGCCCGGACCAGATCTCGATGAAGCGCTGGAAGCCGAGATCGATCAGCCCGCCGAAATAACCCTGGACCGCACCGGCGGCGACGCCAATTACCGAGGAGAGGCCGGTCAGAACGAGCCCGAACAGCACCGAGATGCGAAAGCCGTAAATCAGCCGCGCCAGCACGTCGCGGCCTTGGTCGTCAGTGCCGAGCCAGTTGACACCCGACGGCGGCGAGGGTGCCGGGCTCGGCAGGTCATAGTTGATCGTGCTATAGCTGAACGGGATCGGCGGCCACAGCATCCAGCCCTTGGCCGCGATCAGCTTTTGCACCGCTGGATCGCGGTAATCGGCCACGGTCGGGAACTCGCCGCCGAACGTCATCTCGGGATAATCGACGAAAACCGGTAAATACCAGGCGCCATCAAAGCGGACGAGGATCGGCCGGTCGTTGGCGATGAATTCCGCGAACAGGGTGACCAGGAAGAGCGCGAGAAAGATCCACAGCGACCAGAAACCGCGCCGGTTGCGGCGAAAGCTGTCGAGCCGCCGGCGGGTGAGCGGGGTGATCTTGCGGCCGAGAAAGCGGTCGGCGGGCGGCGCCGCGTAGCGAGCCGGTGCCGCCGGAGCCGTCATCCCCGGCGGAGCGCCCTAATGGGTGGTGCGGCGCAGCGGCTCGACGTTCGACCGCCGGCCGCGGCGCCCGCCGCCAAAGTGATCGCGGACCAGGATCTCGGCGATCTGCACCGCGTTGAGTGCCGCCCCTTTGCGCAGATTGTCGGCGACGACCCACAGACTGAGCCCGTGCGGGACGGTCGGGTCGCGGCGAATGCGGCTGACATAGACGTGGTCCTCGCCGGCCGCTTCGGTCGGGGTCACATAGCCTTCGTCGGCGCGGTGGTCGACGACCGTGATCCCAGGTGCACGCCGCAAGGCGGCGCGCGCATCGTTTTCGCCGAGCGGACGCTCGAACTCGACATTGATCGCCTCGGCATGGCCGATGAAGACGGGCACGCGCACGCAGGTGGCGGTGACGGCGATATCAGGGTCGAGGATCTTGCGCGTCTCCGCCGCCATCTTCCATTCCTCCTTGGTCGAGCCGTCATCCATGAAAATGTCGATATGCGGGATCGCGTTGAAGGCGATCTGCTTGGTGAAGTGCTCGCGTTTGACCGGATCGTTCACGTAAATCGCGCGGGTCTGGTTGAACAACTCGTCCATCGCAGCGCGGCCGGCTCCGGAGACCGACTGGTAGGTCGCGACGACCACCCGCTTGATCCGCGCCAGGTCGTGCAGCGGCTTCAACGCCACCACCATTTGGATCGTCGAGCAGTTCGGGTTAGCGATGATGCCGCGCTTGCTGCACTCGGCGATCGCCTGCGGGTTGACTTCCGGCACGACCAGCGGCACGTCCGGCTCCATCCGGAAGCAGGAGGTGTTGTCGATCACCACGGCGCCAGCCT
>DATNKF010000088.1:0-2523 GCA_035603555.1 Allostellaceae bacterium | reverse complement strand
ATCCCGGAATTCGACGGCCATCACCTGCAGGTCTATGCCCAGGAATTCTCGGGCCCGCATGACGAGCTCGAAAAGCGCGGGCTGATCACCGAAGAAAGCGATCAATACCAGTACCGCTGGCAGGACATCGCCTGCCTCGAGACCGGCAAGTGCCTGTTCACGATCGAGCACGAGGTCCGCAGCGTCACGCACCCGCTCTACAACCGCCACATGGTCAACCGCAACCCGTCGCAGAACAATCGCCACTATCAGATGGGGGCGGACGAGTGGGATTGGACATTGCCGCGCTCGACCAAGCGTCTCGACCCGCCGCAGCCGGCTCCCGAGCCGGCCACGCCGCTGGCCAGGCGTCGGGCGGCGCGCATGGCCGCGATGTAGCCCTCCCCGCTTCGCTCATCTCCCTCTCCCCGCTCGCGGGGAGAGGGCTGGCTTAGGCGGGAGAAGGACGATGCTGAGCGGCGTTTATCGGTTCCCGGCGATGGACACCGTCGTCTTCGGCAAGCCCTTTGTCGAAGCGCTGACAAAGGAGCTCGACCGCCTCGAGGCGCGGGCAGTGTTCGTCATCGCCAGCGGCACCCTCGCCCGCGAGACCGACACGGTCGACCGGCTCCGAGGCGTGCTCGGCAACCGCCTCGCCGGCGTCTGCGCGAAGATCGGCGCCCATACGCCGCGCAGCGATGTGGTCGCCGCGGCAAACGCGGCGCGCGAGGCCGGCGCCGATCTGATCGTCACCCTCGGCGGCGGGTCGGTCACCGACGCGGCGAAGATGGTGGCGCTCTGTCTCGGCAACGGGATCACCGATCCCGCGCAGCTCGACAGCTACCGGGCCCAGATCGCGGCCGACGGGACGACGCGGCGCCCGCAGGTCGAGCCGCCTGGTGTGCGCTCGATCACGATCCCGACGACGTTGTCGGCCGGTGAATATACGGCGTCGGCCGGCTGCACCGACACGGCACGGCACGTCAAGGAGAGCTACGGCCATCCGCTGATGATGCCGCGCACCGTGATCCTCGACCCCGATGTCAGCGTGCACACGCCCGAATGGCTGTTTCTGTCGACCGGGATCCGGGCCGTCGACCACGCCGTCGAGGACATCTGCTCGGTGAACGGCCAGCCGATCGCCGAAGGCGCCTCCTATCACGCCCTGCGCCTGCTCGGGGGCGGGCTGCCGGCTGTCAAAGTCGATCCGACGAACCTCGAGGCGCGGCTCGACTGCCAGATCGGCGCTTGGATGTCGATGGTCGGCTCGCAGACCGGCGTCAGCAAGGGGGCGAGCCACGGGATCGGCCATGTGCTCGGCGGCACCGCCGGCGTCCCGCACGGCTACACCTCCTGCGTGATGCTGCCCCACGTGCTGCGCTTCAATCACCCGGTCAACGCCGGCAAGCAGGCGCGGGTCAGCGAGGCGCTCGGCCGGCCCGAGGTCCCGGCGGCGGATGCGGTCGCCGAGCTGATCGCCGGTCTCGGCTTGCCGACCCGGCTGCGCGATGTCGGGGTCGCCCCGGAGCAGCTCGACCGCATCGCCGAGGGCTCGATGCACGACCGCTGGGTCCACACCAACCCGCGCAAGATCGACGGCCCGGCGGTCATCCGCACCCTGCTCGACGCCGCCTGGTAGCTCCGCCTCTCCCTGAAGGCAGGGAGAAAATTCGATTCGACGCGGAAAATCGCTAGTCCGGCCGACCATAAGACCATGCAGATCAAATAGTTAGATGCCCGCAACAGCGCTCGGACAGCAGGGAGCAGATTGGTGGTCCTGAGGGAGGCCGCAGGGAGAATTTCGGCGGGCATTCGGATGGACCGTTCGTTGTGAAGAACACACTATTTGAGTTGACAAAGTAGCACTTATCGGCTATAAATTCAAGCTCCCGAGGCGGTTGTGTCGGGAAAATGAGGTCGATAGACTGCGAAAGCGGGCTGAGGTCTCAGCGTAAAGCTTGTGCGGGGGCTGCTTGCCCCCAAGCCTTGAATTTTGCAAACAACTGGGGGGGTTGATGAAAAAGCTTCTGTTCTTTGGAGCTTTGATCGCATTGGCGGGTTCGGCATTGGCGCAGGACGCCATGAAGGCAGCCACGGTCTCGCCCGATGCGCTGGTATGGAAAGACAACCCCGCGCTGCCGAAGGGTGCGCAAGTCGCCATCTTGGTGGGCGACCCGACGAAGGCGGGCGAGGTGGTCGTCCAACGCGTCAAGCTGCCGGCCAACTACGTAGTTCCGCCACACACCCATCCCTATGCCGAGACCGTCACCCTGATGAGCGGCAGCGTCGGCTTTGGCATGGGTGAAAAATCCGACACCAAGGGCGGGTTGTCCAAGCCGGGCACGCTCTTCGCGAACCCGGCAAAACACGCGCACTTTGTCTGGACCGGAAATGAGGAAGCGATCGTCCAAGTTCAGTTCGTCGGGCCGGGAGGCATCGACTACATCAATCCCGCCGACGATCCGCGCAAGAAGACTAATTAATGTAATGCGGGGATAATTTACACGGGATCGGCCATGTGCGGGGCGCCACCGCAGGGTCCCG
>DATNKF010000087.1:0-6337 GCA_035603555.1 Allostellaceae bacterium | reverse complement strand
CTCCACTTGTTCCATTCGCGAAGCGTGACGCGGATCCAGCACTTGATGGACTTGTGGCAAGTGCCCGCGAAGCCGGCACGCGAGCTCCGCACGGCCAACGCCTTGTTTGCGCATCGCGTCATACAATGCGGTTTTCGCCATCTCTAGCGCCGAAAGCGGCACCATTTCCTCTCCAGCCTCTGCCTTGGGCGCCACAGGAAGCGGCTCCTGCTCCTTGGCGGCAATAACATACCCAGTAGTGCGGATTCGGAGGCCATCCTCGGCGCGCAACACCGCTTCCTCCCGACTATAGCCTTCGGTGATCGCCTCAGGCACGTCGCGGAAGGTGACCGTGAAGCCGCCATCGGGATCGGGCGTCAAAGTTGCCGGATAAGCATGCACCCTCACTCCAGACCGAGCTTCTTTTTGATGGCCGCAACGGTCCCGCGTTTCAGCTCCTCGCGGCTGCATGCATTGGTACGGGAGGCGGTCTAGTTTGACCCAGAATAGCCCGGTGAATTGCGAATCGGCCATCCACAAATTTGCCTGATTGGCATAGTAGATTAAGGGTCATCGCGGCGCCTAGTGGGGGCTGCCGACGCGAGGAAGACATATCTGGTTAATCTAGTGTGTGTAAAACTGGAGGTGCGCAAGCGGCCGTTGCCGAAGGGGCGGTCCGGCCCCATTCTCGGCTCTCAACCTAAAGAGGAGCTCCCGCTGCAGACCTGCTGCAGGTGCAGCGGGCCGTCAAATGACGGACAACCACAGGTCGCAGGTTCCGCAGGTCCTCATCGGGCGAATGCGCTGAACTGCCTTTAAACTTCAGTGGCCGAACTGGCCGTAATCGGGGTCAGTACTGCTGACCAGATTGAAATCGACGCTGCGGCCGCCGCACTGGGTCGGGCGAAGCTGGGCCAGCCCCCATCTTCTCGTCTGGTAATAGGCGTGGTAGTCGGGCCAGGCGGTCGGAGCTGCGAGCCAGCAGGTTTCAGCAAGGCCGCTTGTCAGCAAGGCGTCGCATACGAGCCCGCTGCCATAGACGCCGATGCGGTAGCCGGTTCGCGCCAGTCTGGCGTAGACCTCGCTGAAGTAGGCCATGATATTGGTCACCTCTTTCCACGGGCCGTCCACGCCGAAATATATCGTGCTGCCTCGCGGTTGAGAGTTCTCCTTGGCGAGCGCGAACGATCGTTCGGCGTCCTGGCTGCCCCGCCACGCGGTGAACGAAGCGAATTGGTCGTTGTGGTGCTGAAACACGACTGCGGTTTTAAAACCATTCATCACGATGAGATCGCGCTCGCTGCGTCTTAGGGTCTTCCCGGGTAGGGTTTCATCCTCGTGGTCGTAGTACCGGATGATCGTCTTGATGCCGATCGCCCGCATGTTGTCCAGGAAGCTCTGGCTCACCGGGGCGGATAAATCGACCGCCTCGATCCGCGGATCGCGAGCGCAATAATCCTTCGCGTCGACGGCCCCCGACCCTCCAACGATCAAACTCGCGAGCAACATAAAGACGAATTCGGCCGACCTCGCGGCCGAGCATGAGGCGGATCGCACCAGAAGGTTCCCCCGAACGTGCTGGTGATCGTTTAAAGCACCTACTCGGCTGAATCAATGAAGTGTCAACTTATGCGCGGCTGTTACCACATTCCGACGGGGTCAGTGCCGGAATACCGCGATTACCCGTTGCATGAAGCCGTCCATCGCCGCCGGGTCGGTCCACCGCAGCACCGCGACGATGTCGCTCTCGGGATTGATCCAGGTCAGGTTGCCGCCGGCGCCCCGCGCGTAGTAACTCGCCTCGGGAGCGTTCGGGTAAAGGGCGCGCCCGGTATTCAGCCACCACAGATAGCCGTATTGAGGGTGGAGCGGACAGGGCTCGAGCATCCGCTCGATCCAGGCTTCCGAGAGAATGCGCCGGCTCCCCCACATCCCGCGAGCGAGCAGCATCAGACCGATCCGCGCCTGGTCGCGCGCAGAGATGAAGACGCCGCCTCCCCAATGGCCGCCGCCCGAGACGGATTGCACCCGCCTTCCCTCGATCTCGACCCAGGAGTTGCGGTAGCCCGCCCACTGCCAATCGGGCGAGGCGCCGATCGGGTCCATGACCAGCTCGCCGAACACCTCGGGCAGCGGGCGGCGCCAAACCCGCAGCAGAGCCAGGCTCAGGCGGTTGACCCGGACGTCGTTGTACTCCCAGAACCCGCCCGGCGGACGGAGATCGCGGTGAGTCCCTTTCGGCGCGGCACTCGGCCGGCCGGCGGAGGAGCGGTTGCGGTCGACAAGATCGGGCTTCCCCCACAGCACGCCCTCCCATTCCGAGGTCTGCTGCAAAAGGTGATGCCAGGTGATCGCGTCGTTGTGCGGCGGGTCGAAGCCGCCATCCTCGACCGTGCGTCGGACCTCCTCATGCGGATCGCGGATCAACCCGCGATCCCAGGCGAGACCGGCAAGAATTGTCAGATAGCTTTTGGCGACGCTGAACGTCATGTCGACCCGTGTCGTCTCGCCCCATTCGGCGACGATTCGGCCACCGCGCAGCACCAGGCCGTTCGGCCCGCCGCGCGGACGCACCGGCCCGAGGGTCTCGTTCCACGGCGGGCATTCCTGGAAGTCGCTCTTGACCATCAGGGCGAGGTCGCGCGACCACGGCGTTTCGCATTCCCCGGCGTGGCGGGCGGCGGCGGCCAGAGCCTCGGGATCGAGCCCAACCTCGGCGGGTGTCACCATCGTCCATGGTGCAGGATGCGGCGGCGGGAAATAGGTCATCGATGATTCACTCCCGGGGATCGGACTTGAAATTCAGAGGTTCTATACGACCTCGTGTCTAGCCGATGCAGGCGGCGGGGAGACCTGCTAGAATAAAGATCGTTCAGCCTTCCGGGGTCGTTGCTATGGGTTCGTTCAGCTTGATGCACTGGATCGTGGTTTTGGCCATTATCCTGATCCTTTTCGGCGCCGGGAAACTGCCGCGGGTAATGGGCGATTTCGCCAAGGGCATCAAGGCCTTCAAAGCGGGCATGAAAGAAGAGGACGAGGCCGAACCGGCGCCGCCGGCGCAAGTGTCGCCACCCGGCGCCGCGACAGGCTCGCCGGCCCCTGCCGGCGTGGCGGCGAGCTCGCCGGCTGCTGTAGGTGCGGCCGACCGTCCACGCGAGCACGTATAACCGTCTGCCGCCGGGTAAAAACTCGTCAAAACTCGTAAGCGTCGATGATCATCGGCTCGTTGCGCGCGGCCGAGATCCATTCCTGCATCGCCGGAAACGCCATGATCTTGTCGCAATAAGCCTGGGCGTCGCGGTCGAGATCGATCTTATACGTGCGAAAGCGGGTCACCACCGGCGCATAAGTGGCGTCGGCGATGGTGAAATGCCCGAACAGAAAATCGCCTTTGCCTTCGCCGAAGCGTTTACGGCAATCGCGCCAGATCGCGGTGATCCGGTTGATCTCGGCCTGCACCTCCGGGGTGACGCCGCGGTTCGGGAAGCTCGATCGGATGTTCATCGGTAGATGAGCGCGCAACGCCTGAAACCCGGAATGCAGCTCGGCGCAAACCGAACGGGCGACGGCGCGCGCGTCGGGGTCGCGCGGCCAGAGCTGGAAGGTCGAGAAGGATTCGGCAAGGTATTCACAGATCGCCAGGCTGTCCCAGATCACGAGCTCGCCGTGCCGCAGCGCCGGGACGGTTCCCGACGGCGAATATTTCATGATCGTCGCTTTGCTCGACGCCTCGTAGAGCGGGATGACAACCTCGTCGAAGGGGACGCCGGTTTGCTTCAGCACGAGCCACGGCCGAAGCGACCAGGACGAATAATTCTTGTTGCCGAGATAGATCGTGAAGTCGGCCATGCGGCGACCTTCTGCCGTTAGGGGAGGGTTAATGTGGCGACAATCGGGCAGCTACGCAACCGCCCCGCGGCGCCCGGACCCAGCGGGCCCTACGGTCCCTCTTTGCAAGTCTGAAGGGCGCCGGCATTCTGCGGCGCAGCAATCGAATAGCAAGGGTACCGAAATGGCCTTTTCGCTGATCGACGATACCGCCGGCGCAATCCCGATGGTGGTCTTGACCAAGGATCGGCTGCCGGCTTGGCTCGCGGAGGGGTCGGAGCGCGAGCGCAACTGGCTGACGGCAACAGGCTTTGGCGCCGAGGCGGGGAAGCTCGCCTTGGTGCCGGGCGAGGAGGGGCGGCTCGCCCGGGCGGTGGTCGGCTTCGGCGGAAATGGCGAGCCCGGTTCGGGGATGTGGGCATTGGCCGGCCTGCCGGACACGCTCCCGGAGGGCAGCTACCGGCTGGAGACCGTGCCCGAGGGCAACGATCCCACCCATCTGGCGCTCGGCTGGGCGCTCGCGACCTATGCCTTCACCCGCTATCACGCGAAGAAGGCGACCGCGACGGCATTGGTCTGGCCCGAAGGTGCCGATCGCGGCAGGGTAGAGCGGCTCGCGGGCGCGGTGTTCCTCGCTCGCGACCTCGCCAACACCCCCGCCGGGGATCTCGGGCCCGCCGAGCTCGGGGCCGAGGCGGTGCGCGTCGCCAAAGCCGGCGGTGCGCGGCACCGGGTCATCGTCGGCGATGAGCTTCTCGCCGAGAATTATCCGACGATCCATGCCGTCGGCCGCGCTGCGGCGCAGGCGCCGCGCCTCGTCGACATCCTCTGGGGCGAAGCGACCGCACCCAAGGTGACCCTGGTCGGCAAGGGGGTGTGCTTCGATACCGGCGGGCTCGACCTCAAGACCGCCTCCGGCATGCGGCTGATGAAGAAGGATATGGCCGGGGCCGCGATCGTCCTCGGCCTCGCCCGGGCGATCATGGATGCCGGCCTGCCGGTGCGCTTGCGGGTGCTGCTGCCGCTCGTCGAAAACGCGGTTTCCGGCAATGCCGTCCACCCGATGGACATCATCCGCACCCGCAAGGGGCTCACCGTCGAAATCGGCAACACCGACGCCGAAGGCCGGCTGATCCTGTGCGACGCGCTGGCCGAGGCGGCGACCGAAAAGCCTGATCTGCTGGTCGACATGGCGACATTGACCGGGGCAGCGCGGGTGGCGCTCGGCCCCGAGCTGGCCGCACTCTTCTGCAACGACGACGCTCTCGCCGAGGCATTGCTCGCCGCCGCCCGAGCCGAGGACGACCCGATGTGGCGGATGCCGCTGTGGCGGCCCTATCGCAAGATGATCGACAGCAAGATCGCCGACCTCAACAACGTCTCCGAATCGCCGCATGCCGGGGCGGTGACCGCCGCCCTCTATCTGCAGGAGTTCGTCGAGCCCGATATCCCTTGGGCCCATCTCGACGTGATGGCGTGGAACCCGCAGAGCCGCCCGGGCCGCCCCGAGGGTGCCGAAGCCACAGCCCTGCGCGCCCTCTACGCCCATATCGCGCAGCGTTTCGGATAGCCGGTCGCTAAACCTGGCGCCGTGGACGGTATGGGCTCGATGGGTTGACGTCGATATCGACAGTTTCGACGCAGGGTTGCCGCTGGGTGTGGCTCGAGCCGGCATGCCACGGGCCGTCATGGAGCCAGGCATTGCGAACCTTTGACAGCAAGAAGCATCGCCACTCGCCGCGAGGCGGCAACCCTCTCTTGCTTCGGCCGCCAAATTGATACGCCAGCGCGACCTCCTGCCCTTTGGTGTGGCCGAGGATGTGCGGGCAAAGCTCACGGGGATAACCGTCGTAGGTGCAAAAGACTTGCTTCCGTTCGGCGATGGCCTGGACAAACAAGTCATAGATTTGGCTTGGCACAGGGTCTCCCTCAGTAGCGCGTAATCGCGAGAGAGCGAGGCTAAAGCAGCATCGTCTTTACGCCGAGCGCCGAACCGGCATCGCTCAGCCGCCGGTCGAGGGTGCAAAGCGTCGCGCCATGATCGGCGCAGATGGCGAGATGCAGGGCGTCTCCCGCGTGCAAGCCCAGCTCATATTGGTCAGCGAAACGAGCCGCCGCGCGGAATTGCAACCGCGACACCGCGACGATCGTAAGACTGTCCGTGACCAGCCGAGTAAATAGCGCCAACCCATCGGCCCGGTGCGCGGCTCCGATCTGCCCGGTGCCCAGCTTGATCGAGAGAGCAGACGAAAACTCGGTCGCCACCCAATCGCTAATCGCGAGTTCGTCGACATCTTGTTGGCCGAGCCAGTTTTGCATTCGCCGGGTTTCGGTCTCGTTGGTCAACGCCGCGACGAGGAGCGACGTATCCAGGTAGAGCATTAATACCGGTCTTCGTCGCGCATCCGGCGGATGAAGTCTCGTGCGGTCTCCGTTTGGACCGGCATCGCGTCGGTGATGGCCTGCAGCGCCGCCACATCGATGCGCTTGCGCGGAGTATCAACCGCGGTGATCTGCGCGACGGCCCTGC